>DATEJD010000314.1:0-2006 GCA_035278325.1 Gemmatimonadales bacterium
TCGAGTATGGGCACCGCGTTCATCCACCCATTGTGCCCAAATATTGACCGCCATCACTATACGCATGGCTCGGGAGCGCCATCCACCGCTCAAGCCGCGCCGCATGAGCGAGGCGACATCTAGGCGCCCGTCTTTTCCAGGGAGTGCGGAAGAACGACGTCGTCCGCACTGCGTGCCGCCGCGGGGAATAGCACAGCGAGCAGACCCAGCCCCAGCACGGCGCCGATCAGCTGCGCCACAACGAAACCAGGAACAGAGCCCGGAGCGATGCCGGCGAAGGTGTCACTGAAGATCCGCCCCACCGTCACGGCAGGGTTCGCAAACGACGTCGAGGACGTGAACCAGTACGCGGCGCCGATATAGGCGCCCACCGCGGGTGCCGCGAGGGCGCCCCGCTTGGTGACTGCGAGGGCGAAGATCAGCACGATCAGCCCGGCTGTGGCGACGACCTCGCCCAACAGGTGCCCGCCGGTGGCGCGGTCCTTCACCGAAACTGACGTCCCGACGTCGAACATGGCGTTGGCGAGGACGCTGCCGCCGATCGCGCCGATAATCTGCGCGACCACGTAGGTGCCCAGTTCCGCCAGGGTCAGGCCGGTGCGGCTGCGCCTGCCGAGGAACCAGTCGGCGGCGGAGACCACCGGGTTGAAGTGCGCGCCGCTCAGAGGCCCGAAGACGAGGATCAGGACCGTCAGGCCGAGCACCGTGGCGGTGCTGTTCTCAAGCAGTTGCAGGCCGACATCGTTCGGGGAGAGCCGCTGCGCGGCGATTCCGGAGCCGACGACAATCGAAACGAGCAGGCAGGTTCCAAGCAGTTCGGCGACGGCGCGGCGCCACAACGGCGGCTGATGTGAAGTCATGGAAACCAGCTTGACCGATTAAAATAACTCAGTCAAAATTGAACCAATGAATATTGAGCTAACTGATGCTTTCCGGGCGCGGGTCGCCAAGCATGCCGCCCTCGCTGATCCCGCGCGGCTGCGGATCGTGGACCTGCTAACCTTGGGCGACCTGTCGCCGACGGAACTGCAGTCCGAGCTCGGAATGCCCTCCAACCTGCTTTCCCATCACCTTCGCACCCTGGAGGACGCCGGCCTGGCGACCCGCCACCGCTCGGAAGCCGACAAGCGGCGCAGCTACTTCCAGCTCGCCCCCGGCGCATTGGAAGGACTGGCTCCCGGGCGCGAACACGGCGCGGGCCGCCTCCTGTTCGTCTGCACGCGCAACAGCGCCAGGTCCCAGCTCGCCACCGCGCTCTGGCAACAGGCCAGCGATATCCCCTCCACCTCGGCGGGCACGCACCCCGCCGAGCACATCGCACAGGGAACCATCGACGTCGCACGCCGTTACGGTCTGGATCTTGCAGGCCTGACGCCGCGCCCGTTGGAGGAGGTGGCGCGCGAAGAAGACCTCATCGTCACCGTGTGCGACAACGCCCACGAGGAACTCCCCGGCCTTCGCGGCATCCACTGGTCCATCCCGGACCCCCTCCGCCTGAACACCCGGGAGGCCTTCGAGAACGTTTTCACCGACATCAACCGCCGCATCAATGACCTCGCACCCCGCCTCCACGCGGCCTGAACCCGACGCCGGGCAGATATTGACAGTCATCAATATCTAGGCGGTGCGGCACGATGACCTCAAACCAGACCGAATCCCACCATCCGCACTGATCCGAGGAGAGAAACCCGTGAGCACCGAAACCGCCAAGAAGCCTTCCGTCCTGTTCGTCTGCGTGCACAACGCCGGCCGTTCCCAGATGGCGGCCGCGTTCCTGAGCACGCTTTCCGAGGGGGCCATCGAGGTCCGCTCCGCCGGTTCCCAACCCGCGGACAAGGTCAACCCCGCAGCGGTGGAGGCCATGGCCGAGCTGGGCATCGACATGTCCGCCGAGATCCCGAAGGTCCTCACCACCGAGGCCGTCCAGGATTCCGACGTCGTGATCACCATGGGCTGCGGCGACGAGTGCCCGTACTTCCCCGGCAAGCGCTACGAGGACTGGGTCC
>DATEJD010000315.1:0-5054 GCA_035278325.1 Gemmatimonadales bacterium
AACTTGAACCTCCCCACCGTCTTCCCCGCGTCCCCCGTCTTGATCGATGCGTAGATCGCGCCTTTGGGTCCAAAGCCTGCCAGCGACGCCCCCTTGGGGAATTCCACCGAGCGCTCCCACCGACCCTGCCGGTTGAACACGTCGTAGGTGAATGGAGCGTCGTCCTGGGCGCGCGGGCGCTGGAGCCAGACTTCGCCAGTGGGCCGGCCCATCGCGAAATCGAACGGCGGCTTGCTGTCGGCAAAGGGATAGCTGATGGGCAGGTCCTGCGGCATGCCGAACGACTTGCCGTGCTCGCGCACCTGGGCGAGCACCCGATCGCGGTCGGCCTGGGTCACCGGCAGCTTGGTGTAGTCGTGCGTGGTGCCGGTAGTCCAGCCGCCGTTCTCGGTCCGCCAGTCCACCCGATTCTCGTGGCCCCGCGCCAGCCACGCCGTGCCGTTGGGCAGCACACCGAAGAAATCGTTGGGGGCAAACACCTTCGCGGCCTGCTGCATCTGCTCGCCGAACATGGCGTCGCCGTACTCCGGTGCGGCGAGATTCGCGACCGTATCCACCTTGCCCGACTTGAGGCCGATCCGAAGCACCGCTACGCTGTCGGGCCGCACCGTATTGCCCGGTTCGGCGCCGCCGATGACCGACTGGTAGTCCACCTTGTAGCCGTGGCCCACCGTGTCGTACAGCAGTACCGGCGTCTTGCCCGCTACATCGACGATGGGCAGGACGCCCAGCGGCTTCCCGGCCTCGCTCCAGAGAGTGGTGCGAATCCCGCTGAAGTCGACCAGCGCGACGGTGTCGCCGGCCAGGTGCGCCACCCACCCCGGGAATTTGTACTGCTCCGGCGGGGCATCGGAGATGAGCGAGTCGATCCGGGTGCCCAGGGTATCCACCTTGCCGGTCTGAAGGTCGCCCCGGAAAAAGAGCTTCGCCTTGGTATCGGCGAAGGCGATACGGCCGTCGCTGAGCTCGACCACGTTGCTCAGCTGGCCGAACGTCGCCGGCAGCTTCTTCTCGAGCGTGAGCCCGCCCTGGCCATCGGCATGGGAGCACGCGGCGATGGCCAGCAGGAGCGCACAGCAGGTCGGGCCCAATTTCATTCGACACATCCTCCGGATTGATCGGCTGCTGGGTCAGCGATGAGTGGTATCGGCCGGCGGTGCCGGCAGGTCGAATCGGAGCAGCCGCACCCCGTCGCGCGACGGCTCGGCCACCAGCGCCGTTCCTCCGCCGACCGCGATGATACGGCCGGGACCCGGCACGCGGATTTCTTCGGTGAGGCGGCCCCGTCGATCCACGACGTGATAGCGCCGGCTCGAATCGGCCGGCGCGCGGCTCTTCTCCAGCCACACGAGGCCGTCAGCCCCGGTGAACCCCGCCTCGAACGGCGGCTTCACCGGAGCGAACGGGAGCTGCTCGGCGGTGCTCCGGAGCTCGGGTGGAAACTTCCGGACGAACAGCTCACGATCGTATCGGGTGACCTCGAGCACCCGGTCCGGCAGCGGCTCGCCCCGGGTCCAATGGCCCGAAGGGTCGCGCCAGTCGACCCGGTTGGCGTACACCCGCCCGACCCACAGCGCTCCGTCAGGTAGCGCGCCCCACTGGTCGACGCCGCTGAACACCCGTCGCTCGAACCGACGCCCCGCCTCGCTCGCCACCTCCGCGATGTCGAACGGCGCGAGGTGCGCGACGGTGTCGGCCCGCTGGAAGTCGGCGGGCGAGCGGATCACCGCTGCCGAGTCGCGGTTGCCCTGGCCGTCGGGACCCGGATGGGGGCGAATCTCGAGGTAGTATCGCCCTTCGCCGTCGCGCGCCCGCGGGAGCACGCCTCGCACCGCGTCGGTCGTCGGGGTGGCGCCGGCGAAATGCCCGTCGAGCGTCCAGCGGCTGGTGCGGCGGAGGCCCCAGTCGCCGATGTAGAGCGTGTCGCCGGCCCGGAACAGGGTGGCCGGGTTGCGCAGCTCCTTGGCGGCCCCGCCCGCATTGAGCGGCGCGTCCGAATGGGGGCCGAAATCGGCCACCATCACCCGCTCGTCCGGCGGAGCCAGCACGGCCCACCGCGTGCCGCCGAGCCAGGCCCCCGTGGTGACGTCCGACAGCGCAGTCTGAACGGTATCGTGCGCCGGTCCGAGCGTGACCACCGGCGCGGGGGGCGCCTTCTTGCCGCACCCGGCCAGGAGCAGCGCGGCAAGAAACGCCAAGGAGGGGGCCCGCATAGCGGGGGAATGTAATGGAGGGTAAGCGGTGAGCGGTAAGCGGTGAGCGCGGAGTCACCCTGAACGTAGTGAAGGGGGCATGAGCCAACGCATGCCCCCTTCGCTTCGCTCAGGGTGACCCCGTTCCCGCTCACCGCTCACCGCTCACCGCCCAGCAGCTCCTCGAACAAACTGAGCGCCCGCGGATCCTCGCTCTGTCCCAGCCAGAACAGCGCGCTCTTCCTGAGCTGTCCGTTGGGGCTGGTGCGGACTACACGAATCAGCGCCGGCACGGCTTCGTCGGCCGGGCGCTGCGACAGCGCGAACACCGCCTGCTTCCGGACCTCGAGGTCGCCGCTTTCGTCGGTCATGATCGAGTCGAGGCCCCGGGTGGCCGCGTCGCCCGCGGCCTGGCCCAGCCAGAAGATGGCCTGGCGCCGGGTCTCGGCCGAGAGGTCCTCTCTCCGGGCCAGCCGGAGCAGGTCGGGCCACACCACCGCGCTGTCCGCCAGGGTGGCGCCCGTGATGAGGTCGTCCGCGTCACCGCTGGCCCGCTCGGCCAGCTTGAGCAGGTCGGTGGCCGCCTGCGCCGCCGGCACGGTGCCCAGGTCGGTCGTGGTGCCCTGGGCCGGTCGCCACCGGCCGCCGACGTACGTATGCGCTTGCGTCACCCTCCCCCCGCTTACCCGGAGCGACATCCGCACCGGACCCGGGGTGCAGTCGCTCTCCCATTCGCCGTGCTCGTCGTCCCGCACGATGGTGATGTTGCCTCCCCCATTGCCGCAGACACCCCGCCGCGCCGCGAAGCTCAGGCGGATGGTGCCGTCGCCTGCGGCGGCGACGCGCTGCGCCAGTGATTGGCCCTCGAGTCGCGCCGGCAGCGCGAGCGCGGCGAGCAGCACGATGAATCTGGTCATGGCTGTTCGATGATGTCCTGGATCGCCTTGGCGGCGCGCGGGTCGCTGCTCTGGCCCAGCCAGAACAGCGCCTTCTTCCGGAGCTCGGTGTCGGGGTCGCGGCGGGCGATCTCGAGCAGCCGGTCCACCGCCGCCGAGTCGTCCCGCTGGGAGTAGACGAAGATCACCTGCTCGCGCAGCTCGCGAACGTTGAGGCTCGAGTAGATGCTCGCCAGATCCGCAATCGGCGCGTCGCCCTGGCCGGCCCAGAAGAGCGCCTGCTTCCGAAGCTCGATCGGCTGGGTGCTGTCCTTGACCACGCCCAGCAGCCAGCGAATGTTCTCCGGCCCGCCCATCTGTGAGAGCGAGAACAGCACCTTGTTGCGCAGCTCGACCTCCTTGAGCCGCCCGTAGAGCGAGCGCAGGAAGGCTTCGTTGTCCTTCCCGCCGCGCTGTCCGATCCAGAAAATGGCCTTCTCCCGCACGTTCTCGGACAGGTCGGGCCGCTCGGCGTAGGCGCGGAGGGCCTGGCCGGCCTTCGGGCTGTCGTGCTGCGACAGCGCGAACACCGCCTTCTCCTGCAAGCCGGGATCCTTCGACGTGCGGAGGATGGAGTCCAGCGCGCCTACGGCCCGCTCGCTCCCCACCTGCGACAGCCAGAACACGGCCTGTTCCCGCACCTCCTGGTCCGGATCGGTGCGCGCGGTCTCGAGCAGGATGTCCTCGGTCCCCTCGGTGCCTTCCTGTGCGATGAGGAACACCGCCTTCCGTCGCAGGCACACGGAGCCGGCGTCCTTGCGGGCCAGTACCCGCTGAAGAATCGGACGGGCGCGCTCGTCGTCCATCTGCAGCAGCGCGTTGAGCGCGGCGAGCTTGGTGTCGTCGTCGTCACCGGAGCAGCGGTCGTCCCCACGGTCCTTGGTGGGCGGCGTCGGGGGAGTGGGAGGGACCGGCCCGACGGGCGGCACGGGCGGCACCGGCGGCTGGACGACGCTTTCCGCCTCCGCTCGCACCAGCCTCACAGCCTCGGGGTCACCCTGCCGCGCAAGCTCGCCCTGGATCCGTCGGGCCAGCGCCCTGGCATCGCCATTGGTGGCCGCCTTGGGGAACTTGTCCTGCTGCGTATCGAGCGCCGCGAGCGCGCTCTTGAGCTGAGCGGTGCCGCCCAGCCGGTAAAGCGCGAACGCACGCCAGTAGTACGAGTCGGCGGCGTAGCCCGACCGGGGATAGCGGACCGGCACCTGGGCGAAGAGGTCGGCCGCGGTCCGATAGTCGCGCCGGTCGAGCGCCTCGCGCGCCGCGCGGTAGAGCGAATCGGCGGGATCGTCCTGGATCCAGGCGGCAGGGGCCCGCGGATCCAGCGGCGCGGCCGAGTCCGGTGCGACGCCCTGCTCGACCGAGGGAGCCGGGGCAGAGCGCGACCCGGCGCCCACCACCAACACTCCCGACAGCACCACGCCCAGCGACATCCGTACGATCACAAGTCACCTCGGGTTGGGGTGGTGCCGGCGGGCACCACCGTCCGGAGGCGGGACAACACGCCGCCTCGCTCGATGCCTTCACGAATCAGCTCGCGGTCGCCCGCGGGGGCGTCCGGTGTGAGCTGCGCGATCTCGGCCAGGACCAGCTCGAGATCCTGCAGCAGCAGCCGCATCCGGCGGTCCTGGCCGGCGGGCGAGTCCAGCAGGAGGCGGTTGGTCGCCAGGAGCTCCCGGGCCGTGGCAGACGCCAGCCGCTCCTGGCTGCCGCTCCGCACCGAGGCGCGGAACAAGGTGAGGAACGCCTCGGACTGCCCCAGGTGCTCGACGGTGGCGAGCCGATAGGCCGTCTCGTTGACCCGTGGAGTCGCCGACTCGGGGCGAACCGCCACCGGTCCGGGCTGGGGGCCGCGCTGCGACATCCGCCCGATCCCGATTCCCAGCGCCAGCACTGCCGCGGCCGCCGCGGCCCACGGAATCCAGCGCCG
>DATEJD010000316.1:0-18615 GCA_035278325.1 Gemmatimonadales bacterium
ACCGCTCCATTCGCCTCCTCTCTGCGGTCAACCTCGCCACTGGCCATTTGCTCGTTCCGGGAGCGGAGCCTATGTTAGCCTCGCCCAACGTGTCATCCTCAACCTGGGGGTGGTATGCGATTCTATGCCGTCTCCTGCTGCTGCGCTGCCCTACTCGCAGGCTGCGGCCAGAAGCGAAACGCCGAAGATCGAGCTGCTAGCGATACAGCGGCGGCCGCATCAGCTGCAACGGCAGAGCCACGCGCGGCGATCTCGCTTGCCGATGTCGCGGGGAAGTGGAAGGTACGGACCACAGATGAGGCCGGGGGGACCCCAGCGGAGATCGTGCTCGTCGCGACGAACGACACATCAGGATGGACCATGACTGGGTCAAACGGCAAACCCGTTCCGGTGCGTGTCGTCGCGGTAGCGGGTGATAGTATCGTCACCGAGGCCGGCCCCTATGAGAGCTTTGTCCGTAAGGGCGTCCAGGTGACGACTCGAACCGTCAGTCGACTCGAAGGTGGCAAACTGGTGGGCGCGATCGAAGCACGGTACACGACGAAAGGCGGCGACTCAGTTGTCCAGCGGCGGTCTGAGGGTACACGCGCGCCGTAGCAGGAGCGGGGTGACCTGATAAGGGTGACGTCGGTAAGTCAACTCTACCAGGCCCACTCACCGGAAGCGTCCGCCCCGCCGACAGTCGTATTGTCGCGGGGCGTTGCCGTTGAGCTGGCGCCGCTGAGCTCAGGAGGGTGACCCCGCTCCCCTTGCCCGGTCCGCCTCGCGCGACTGCTCCAGGCGGGAGGCCGCGACGCCCCAGGTGGGCGCATCGCTTGCCGGGAACGTGTCATCTACGATCTCGTCGATCAGCCGCTCGACAGCGCTCCGACTGGCCTGGGGCGCCGGCTCGGCGGCGGGTTGCCGCGGTGTTGGGTTCGCCATGCCTGTCCGCTCCCTCCAATGTCGCGGGACCTTCCGCCCCGCATCCGCAATCTAGCCCGGCCTCCCCAGGACCGCGCCGCGCGCGGCGGGCAGGTGGCGGCTTTCACTTGGCTAGACAAGATCGCCTGTCGTGGCATCTTGGTGAACATGTACGCAACGCCGACCCGACTCTCCCCTCCCGTTGACTCGGAACGTGATCACGTTCTAGGTCCGCCGGACGCCGAGATGACGCTCGTCGAGTACGGCAGTTACGCCTGCCCCCGCTGTCACGTCGTGCACGAGGTCGTCGAGGCGCTGCGCAACCGGTTCGGCGACCGGATGCGATACGTGTTCCGGCATCTGCCCATCGCCGGGAGCGAGGCCGCCGTTGCGGCGGCCGAGCTGGCGGAGGCCGCTGAGGCGACTGGACAGTTCTGGGAGCTCCACGAGGCGCTGATGGAGCGGGGGCCCGCGTTAACCGACAGTGATCTCGAGCAGATCGCCCGGCAGCTCGGCCTGCGGCGCGTCGCGAGTCACGAGCCCGTGTTAGGCGCGGCACAGGCACGCGTGCGGGACGATGTCGAGAGCGCCCGGATCAGCGGCGTGCGCGTGACGCCGGCGTTTTTCATCAACGGCCGCCGCTATACCGGCCCGTGGGACGAGAGCTCGCTGGCCGACGCAATGCTCGGCTCGCTCGGTCACCGGGTGCAGTCCGCCGCGCTCGAGTTCGTCCGCTGGGGGCCGGCATCGGGGCTGCTCCTCGCACTCTCGACGCTGCTTGCCCTGGCGCTGAGCAATTCGCCGATGCGGTCGCAGTTCCAGGCCGTTTGGGACACGACGGCGGGGCTTCAGTGGGGCGGGTCGACGCTCGCCTTGTCGGTGCTCGATTGGGTCAATCACGGGCTATTGACGATCTTCTTCGTCGTCGTCGGCCTCGAGATCAAGCGGGAGTTCACCGTCGGCCACCTGGCGAGTGTCCGGTCGGGGGCGCTGCCGGTGATCGCCGCCTTCGGCGGCATCATCCTGCCGGCGGTGATCTACGCGTCGATCGCACCGCCGGAGCTGCGGCACGGGTGGGGCATTCCGATCGGGACCGACACGGCATTCGCGGTGGCGCTGATCGTGTTGCTTGGCGCTCGTGTGCCTATCGAGCTGCGCGTGTTCCTGACCGCGGCCGTCATCATCGACGACATCGTGGCGATCCTGGTAATCGCCCTGTTCTATACGGGGAAGATTGACATCCGCTACCTGATCGCCGGAGTCGCGGTGACCGCCCTGCTCGTCGCGCTCAATCGGGCCGGCATTTACCGCATGCTGCCGTACGCGCTGTTGGGCATCCTCCTCTGGTTCCTCCTCCACGAGTCGGGACTGCACGCCACGCTGGCGGGCGTGATCCTCGCGGTGCTCGTGCCGACGCGGCCGCCGGCGAATCTGAAGGCCCTGCTGGCCCAGGCGGCGACGGTGATTCACCTGGAGGACCGTCATACGGGCGAGGCAATGCGGACCGGGCCCTCGGAACCGGTGTTGCGTGCACTCAACGCCATCCACGACCGTATCGAGTCGCCGGCCGACCGGGTCCTTCGAACCGTCGAGCCGTGGTCGAGCTACTTCGTGCTGCCGATCTTTGCTCTGGCCAACGCGGGGGTGGCCTGGTCGCTCGGCGTGTTCGAGGGCCGGGGATATTTGACGCTCGCGATCGTGCTGGGGCTCGTCGTCGGGAAGCCGGTCGGGATCATGCTCGCCGCACGGCTCGCGGTGTGGCTCGGCGTAGCGGCGAAGCCCGATGCCTATTCTTGGCGCCAGCTGTTGGGAGCCGGTACGCTCGCCGGTATTGGATTCACGATGGCCCTGTTCATCGCGAGCGCGGCGTTTCCTGATCAGGCGGACTACGCCGCCGCCAAGATCGCGATTTTTCTCGCCTCGTTGGTGGCCGGGGCGCTGGGTGTGCTGATCCTCTGGCCCAGTCCCGCAGCGGTCGACGAGCGCGACGCATAAGCGGGCCTGGCGGCGCGACCGGCTGGAGGTGCCCGTGACATCTGCGCCGCCGCCGGGGGCAAGCCGTTCGACGTGGAGTTCTGCACGGTGGCACGCTGTCGGCGGGTAGGTCGTGCGTCGCTGCCTTGACCCAGTGCATGCCCCCGACTATGATGCTCGCAGGGAGTCGCGTCCCGATTGAGACCTCGTGCCACGGCAGGAGCATCGTGCCGTGCACCGAGGGTGGCCCAGGCGGCCACGATCATCGGTGCGCGGCTTTTTATTTTCGAGACCCTGCGGTTCCCGAGGAGTGAAATGATCGTTTTACGGTCAGCGCCACATGTCGAGCACCCGAGACGTGGCCGCCACGCCATTCGGCGGGCCGGCCTGTTCCAGGATGCCGTGCGCCTGCGCCATGCCCATCGGGGGCTGCCACGGGGCGTGCATCGGACGCGGGTGTCCGAGATCCGCACGGTTCGGGTGCGCGGCCGCATTGGCGCCACCCGTCCCGGTTCATTGGAGCGCATCCTGGCCGTGAGGCTGCCCGCAAGCACGGGCTGAGCCCGCCGCCGCCACTTGGCGAGCACCACGTCGCCCCACCTGCGCTCCGTCGCATGGTGGGGCGATCTGTTTTTGGCGGCCTCGTAACGGCAACCACCGTACGATGACACGTGAAAGGAGGGCAGCGTCGACTCAGAGGAAACAAACGGGCAGATCAGACAAAGCCGTCTTGCGGCATCGGCAACGCGACTCCCGTGCCCGACAGCCCCTGATCTGCCACCCCACTGTTTCGCACGGCCGGCGCGTGGCGCCGGGCCCAGTCGATGATGAGTCACGGAGGAGAAGATGTATTCAGTTCCCATGCAGAGTAGGGCCAAGGCACCGTCGAGGAACGGGACGCAGTACGCAGAGCTGCGGCGCGAGCTCGAAATCGAGCTCCAGGAGCTGGCTCCAGGCGACGGAGGGGTCGGGGAGGAGACCTTGCGAGGTCTGGCTCCGAGCGCGCGTCGGCGCGCCCAGCAGATCCTGGACGTCCTTCGCCGGATGGACTCCGAGGCGTTCGGCGTGTGTGTCGGCTGCCGGTCGCCCATCGCATACGAGCGTCTGTCCGTCATTCCCGAGACCAAGCTGTGCGCGCAGTGCAGCCGGAGCCGGGAGCTCTAACGAGGATCGGTCACCGACGTCGCCCGATAAACGGCGCGGTCAGATACCTGGAAGGAGGAGGAAATGAAGGTCGCCGAGCTGATGAAGACCGAAGTGAAAACCATCCCGAGCGATGCCGTCCTGGCGGACGCGATCGCCATGATGCTGAACGCGGAGGTGTCAGCACTTCCGGTGCTGGACCAGGACCGAAGGCCGGTCGGAGTGGTCACGCACCGGGACATCCTGGCGGCCAGCCTGGGGCGCGAGCGGGAGGGGGATGGCCTCCGGGGGCCCGACCTGATCGAGGTCACCGAGGTCATGTCCCCGTGGCCGCCATGGGTCGATCCCGAGACCTCGGTCTCCAACGCGGCGAAGATGATGTCCTATCTGGACCTCAAGCGCGTCTTCGTGGTCGACCGGAACACCGTGGTCGGCGTGTTCTCGCAGACCGACGTAGTGGATGCACTGGCGACCACGACATACGCGCGACGGCTGTGAGTGTGGAGCGGCATTGACGCGCCTACGGCGTGACTACGATGATGCCCACGAAGTTGGGGTAGAGGCTCGGCGGATGAATAGTGCAGTGGTAGCCGTAGGTGCCGGGCTGCTGAAAGGTGAACACAAAGGAGCCGCCGGCCCTGCCGGGGGCGTTGGACGGGGTGAGCGGGCCGCTGTCCCACAGACCAAGATCACCCGTAGTGGTATGGCTCACCGGGTCGTAATTGATCCACTCGACGCTGGCACCGACCCGCACGTCGACCTTGAACGGGTAGAAGTAGAATTGCTGGATCGAAATGATGGTGGTGGACCCGCTGGGGGCAGTCGCGTCGCTGCCGCAGGCTGAGAGGGGAAGCAGTACAGCCAGGAGGAGGGCACGGCCAACGAACGGCAAACGCATCACGGTCTCGACAATCCCGAACCCTTGCGCCCGGCAGTCGAGGCCGGGGCGCGAGGCCCACATGGATGATAGACGAACGCCGTCCTCAGCGCAGCACGCAGAAGGCTCCGGCGCCCCCTCTCTCAATGGCGTACCAGGCCAAGACGCCTGGAGGCCGCTAGCACAGGACGGCTCCGGGCCTTTTGGCCCGCCCGCGTGACGGATGACCGCAGGCTCTCCACCGATCCTTGCACACGGCGCCACGGCTCCGCGCCTCGCTCGTCCACATTTCCACCTCGTTCATGCACATGCCGACCACACCTGTAACAACTCCACGTGGACAGTCGGGCTCCCCGCTGCACCCCCTGGCACAGACGCGCCGCGGGCCGTAAGATCTCTCCGCTTCTTGCCCGTCGGCGGCTCGGGGCCGCCAACCTCTCACTGCTTGTGCTCCCTCCTCGTGGGGAGGGCTCTTGGCCGTCGCCCGGCCCGGGAGCCAGTATGCCCACGACTGTCAGCGTCCTGCCCGACGCCGAGCCCATCCCGCTGATGTCCTGGCGAGAGGCGTTCGACGGCGCCGATTGGATGTTCGAGCCCCACTACGACGGATTTCGCGCGCTCCTGTACGCGGCCCGCGACGGCTGTGATCTCCGGGCGCGTCAGGACGCGCACTTCGAGGCGTTCGTGGATCTGCGCGAGCGCGTGGCCCGCGTGCTCGCCGGCCGCGAGGCGATTCTCGACGGGGAGATCGTCTCCCTCGATCCCAAGGGCAAGCCCGTGTTCCGCGAGCTGCTCAAGGGCCGCGGCTACCTCGCGTTCGCCGCGTCCGACCTGCTGTGGCTGGACGGGTCGGATCTTCGCCGCCTGCCGCTGGTCGAGCGCAAGCGCCGCCTGGCCGATCTGCTCCCGGCCGACACCGGCCCGCTCTACAAGGTCTTCACCCTCGAGGAGCACGGCCGCGCCCTGTTCGAGGCTGCGCGCCGGATGGACCTCGAAGGCATCGTCGCCAAGCGCCGCCTCGATCGATACGACGACGAGAGCGTCTGGTATCACATCCGCAACCCGGCCTATCGGCAGGGGGAGGCGCGGGTGGATCTGCAGCAGCGGCCGGCGAGATCGAGCAGGACCGTGAGCGGTGAGCGGTGAGCGGGGCGGAGTCACCCTGAGCGAAGCGAAGGGGGCATGCGTTGGGGCATGCCCCCTTCACTGCGTTCAGGGTGACTCGTCCTACCGCTCCCCGCTCACCGCCTACATCGTCAGCACCACCTTCTCGCAGTTGTCCCGCTTGTGCAGGAACATCTCGAACGCCTCTGGCGCTTCCTCCAGCCGCATGCGGTGCGTGATGACGAAGCTCGGGTCGATCTCACCCCGCTGGATCCGATCGAGCAGCGGGCGCATGTAGCGGTGCACGTGCGTCTGCCCGGTGCGAACCGTGAGGCCCTTGTTCATGAGCGGCCCCATGGGAAACTTGTCGATGAACCCGCCGTACACGCCGATGACGGACAGCACGCCGCCCGGGCGACACGCGATGATGGCCTCGCGCAGCGCCAGCGGGCGATCGGTCTCCAGCATCAGCGCCTGCTTGGTACGATCGTAGGCGTACATCGCCGCATGGCCATGCGCCTCCATGCCGACCGCGTCGATGCACGCGTCGGGACCGCGGCCGCCGGTCAGCTCCGTGAGGCGCTCGAGCACGCTCTCTTCCTCGTAGTTGATCGTCTCGGTGGCACCCGCCTTCTCCGTGGCCATGCGGAGCCGGTAGGGGAACCGGTCGATCGCGATCACCCGCTCCGCGCCCAGGAGCTTGGCGCTCGCGATCGCGAACTGCCCGACGGGCCCGCAGCCCCAGACGGCGATCACGTCGCCCGGCTGGATGTTGCACATCTCGGCGCCCATGTAGCCGGTGGGCAGGATGTCGGAGAGGAACAGCACCTTATCGTCCGGCAGCCCGTTGGGCACCTTGAGCGGCCCGACGTCCGCGAACGGCACTCGGGTGTATTGGGCCTGGCCACCGGCAAAGCCACCCAGCATGTGAGAGTAACCGAACAGTCCGGCGGGCGAGTGGCCCATCAGCTTCTCGGCGATCCAGAAGTTCGGGTTGGAATTCTCGCACAGCGAGAACAGATCGCGCTGGCACATGTTGCACGCGCCGCAGGCAATCGGGAACGGCACCACCACCCGGTCGCCGGTCTTGAGGTTCTTGACCGCCGAGCCCGTCTCGACCACTTCCCCCATGAACTCGTGTCCCAGGATGTCACCCTTCTCCATCGTGGGAATGAAGCCGTTGTAGAGGTGCAGGTCGGATCCGCAGATCGCGGTCGAGGTGATCCGCACGATCGCGTCGCGGGAGTTGAGGATCTTGGGGTCGGGCACGTCGCGGACCTCGACTCGCTTTTTCCCCATCCAGCAGTTCGCCTTCATCGTTGGGTCCTCCCGGTAGAAGGCCGCTCGGACGGCTGCGCCGGATGCAGTCCGGGGTGCACGCTGGCATCGGAGTGCACCACCTCACCCGTCTCCAGCACCTGCTTGAGCCGGTGGAGGTCGCCCTTGACCTGCTGGCCGGGCTCCTCGCCGAACAGCTTGGCAACCAGCGCGCCGAGCTTCCCGGCGGGCGCTTCGTAGCGCAGCTCGACGTGGATCTCGGTCCCGCGGTTGCCCGGGGCGGTACGGAAGCGGACCGTGCCGGTGTTGGGGACGTCCGCGTTCTGGATGGAGCGCCAGGAGATCCGGCTGTTGGGCTCGTCTTCGATGATCTCCGCGTCCCACTCGACGGTGCTCCCGGCCGGCGCACGGGCCCGCCAGTGCGAGCGGCGCTCGCTCTGGACCTGGACGGCCTCGAGGTGCTCCATGAATCGGGGCAGGTTGGTGAAGTCGCGCCAGAAGCGGTACACCTCCTCGCGCGGCTTCGCGATCGTCACCGCTTCCGACACCACGATGCCCTTGGCTGCGGCCCGCCTTGCGCTCTGGCCGTTTCGACTCAGGCGCCGACTGGTCAGGAGGTCGAGCGCGGTTACCCCGAGGACCGCGGCCGCGGCGGCGGTGAGCCGTCCCCGATCCGAGTCGTCGTCCGCCATGGCCCGGCCCAACGTCGCCAGGTCCATCACGTCCCCGCCCACCCGCGCCCAGACCGCTCCGGCCGAGCGCTCGGTGGCGAGGATGGCCACCCCGGTCGCGATCTCGCGCAGCCCGTAGGCGAACAGGATGCCGCGATAGGTGTCGTCGTCCATGCCGGCCAGGCGGGCCATGCGGCGCGGCATGGCGACTTCGGCCAGTCCAAGACCGATGCTGAACCAGCCCAGGGTTCGCGCAGCGGCCCCGGTCTTCCTCGGCACCCCGCCGTAGCGTGGCAGCGGTGGCGCCGACGGCCGATCACCCTCGGCTCGGGCAGTCCCCATCTCCTGCTCGAATGTCGTTGTCATGAAACCCCCTTCTCCTCCGCGACCGGAACGCGAAGCTCCGGCGGCCATTGAATCGGAAGCGCCAAGGCGGATGCGGAGCGAGATGGAAGGCAAGAGGCCGCTCTCGCCGGCGCCTGAGCCCGCGGCGCCCGAGGGCGGAAGATCGAGGTGGGAAAGAGCGAACGCGCGGCCCGGTCTCAGGTCACCACGACATCCCGCGCCGGGGCAGCGGAAACGGCCAGAGAGATACGGCTGATTTCGAGGTCGCGTCCGTGACCACGGTCACGAGCCGATGGCAGCCTCGGCACCCGATTGCCGCAGCGATGAGCGGATGGCACGCAGCACATCGGGCATGTCGAATGGATGAGCCAGAAAGCGGATATTGTCGGGGAGCGCCGGCGCCTCGCCGAGCTCTTCCAGCGCATCGGCCACGCCGAGCATCGGGGTGTCGGCCGCGGCGTCGCGCAACCGATGGGCATCGGCGATCGCGTCGCGGTCGAGCACTCGCACCCCGAGCACGATCAGCAACGGGCGCACCGCGCCGTCTGCGAGCATGGCTTCCGCCGCGGCGGCGTCGGAGCAGGCGGTCACCTGATAGCCGGACCGCTGCAGGAACTTCGTCATGGTCAAACGCAGCATCGGCTCGGCTTCCAGCAGGAGCACGGATGGGCCGCGAACGGGGAGCGGGGAGGAAACAGGGTCGGGCATGGCAAACCTTGAAAAGCTTGCTGAAACGGGATCGGGACTGGCACCAGAAAAGGTGGCCAGTCGCGGGCTGAGCTTGCAATGGGATAATCTGCCCAGTCCAGCCGGATCCCGTTGTGAGCCACCTCTCTTGCCGACGTGGCCGGTCGGCTGTAGTTAGATGGATGGCGACGAACGAGCACGGCGAAGACCTCTACCCCGTTCCAGTGGCCCGACGGCCCCTTCCCCCGGCGCTTCTCTTCGGCCGAACCTTCCTGCGGCACCCCCGAATGCTGGGCTCGGTCGTCCCCAGCAGCCGGTTTCTCATCTCCCGGGTACTCCGCCAGGCCGACTGGAGCCGAACCAAGGTCGTGGTGGAGGCGGGGCCCGGCGTGGGGACCCTCACCGGCCCTATCCTGGGCCGTCTGGGCGGAGACGGGACCCTGGTCGCGTTCGAGATGAATTCCACCTTCGTTGCCCACCTCCGGACCGAGTTTCCCGACCGGCGCCTCACGGTCGTGCATCGGTCGGCCGCGGAGGCGGGCGCGGCGTTGACGGAGCGGGGGATCGGGTCGGTGGATCTGCTGGTGTCGGGCATTCCGCTGAGCGGGCTGCCGCGCTCCGACCGCCTGGCTCTCATCGCCGATTGGCGCCGCCTGCTCCGGCCCGGCGGGGTGCTGGTGGTGTATCAGTTTACTCGATCGGTGTTGCCCGAGCTTCGCCGAGTGTTCGGGCATGTGAGGCAGGAGTTCGAACCGCTCAACGTGTTGCCAGCACGCGTGTTCCGTTGTGCAGTGTGAGCGCGAAATCGGCTGGTCTTGGGCACCTCAGGCTGACCGCTTGGCCATCTGACCGACCGTCTAAACCTCCGACCGTCTGACCCTCCGACCGTCACCTCCGACCATCCCACCGCCCGAACACCCGCGTACCTCCGCAACCTATACCTCCCGCCGCCGCCAGCCCCTGAACCGGTGTGCGCCGCGACACTTCGCGGCCGGGTGAAGTGCAATAGAATCGCTCTCTTAGACCGGTAATTGACCGGGCGTGATCGGAAGCCGGATCCGCCCCCGCGACGAATGCGATGGTGCCATCTACCGGAGGGAGAGATTGGCCGGACCCACTAGTGTGAGCTCCCTCTCCACGAGCGAGGACTGGGTACGGCTCGCGTTGAGGGTCGGACGGATGGGCACCTGGGACCTGGACGTGGCGTCCGGCGCGATCCGCTGGTCTCCAGAGGCCTCTTCAGTGCTGCGGGGTCCGGGCGACCACTTGCCCGACGATCTCGACGGCCTGGTTCGACTGCTGTCGGCCGAAGACGGCGAGCGGGTGCGGACCTCGATCTCCCGGGCACTCGCCGACGGGGCCGACCATGTCACGGAGTTCCGGCTCCCGCGGGGCGACGCCACCGCATGGATTCGCATGGCCGGCCGGGTGTTGAGCGACGAAGCCGGGCGGCCGGTCCGGGTCGTGGGCATCGCTGCCGACTTCACCGACCAGCGCCGGAGTGAGGAGCATTTGCGCCAGGTGCAGCGCATGGAGGCGCTGGGGCGCCTGGCCGGTGGCATGGCGCACGAGACCAACAACCAAATGGCCGTGGTGATCGGCTTCGCCGATTTCATTCTACGGCGGGCCGACCTGGGCCCCGACCTCCGCAGCGACCTGGTGCAGATCCGGCGCGCGGCGGAGCGCACGGCGGCGGTGACCCAGCAGCTGCTCACCTTCAGCCGGCGGCAGCTGGTCCAGCCGGAGCTGCACGACGTGAGCGCCGCGGTCAGCGCCTTCGCCCCGGTGCTCCGCCGCACCCTGGGAGAGCAATCCACTCTGGAAACCCGGCTCGCCGGCCCATATCACGTGCGGATCGGACGGGGCCAGATCGAGCAGATACTCCTCAACCTGGCGCTCAACGCGGTCGACGCCATGCCTTCCGGCGGAAGCCTTACTATCGAGACGTCGACGGTCACGCTGCCCGCGCCGGACCGAGGACCCCGGAAGGAATTCCCGATCCGCGAAGGCTGCTATGTGCTGCTCGCGGTGAGCGACACGGGCGTAGGGATGGACCGTCCCACGGTCGAGCGCATCTTCGAGCCATTCTTCACCACCAAGGAGACCGGCAAGGGATCGGGGCTGGGCCTCGCGGCCGTCTACGGCATCGTGAAGCAGGCCGACGGCTACGTATGGGCCAGGAGCGAGCCAGGACGAGGGACCACGATCGAGGTCTACCTCCCGCTACTGCCCGCGCCCGCCGACCAGCCCGCGGACCGCGACCGCACGCCCGTGAGGGGCGACGAGGCGGTTCTCCTGGTGGAGGACGAGCCCAACATGCGGGAGATCGCTTCCCGCGCGCTGCAGGCCGAGGGGTATCGGGTCTACGAGGCGAGCAACGGCAAGGAGGCCCTGGCCATGCTGGCGAGCCACGACGGGGCGATACAGCTGGTGGTGAGCGACATCGCGATGCCGGTGGTGAACGGCCGGAGCCTCCGCAATCAGCTCTCCGATCAGCAGGCCGATCTCCCGGTGCTGTTGATCTCGGGCTACTCCCGTGACGACCTGCGGCGCCGGGGACTGGTCGACGACGAGGATCAGTTCCTCCAGAAGCCGTTCGCGCCGGTGGAGCTGGCCCGAAAGGTCCGCGAGGTCCTGGACCAGGCCGACGGGGGAAAGGCGGGGCACGCCGGCAGGAGCGACGCGAGTTAGCTTTGGGGCCATGGCGCCCGGCCGATCCTCTCTTCACCTCCTCATTCTGGTGCTGCTCGGCCTCCCCGCTTCGATGGCGGGGCAGGAGCCGCCGCGCCGATCCAGCCTGCGTCCAGCGGTCGGCGCGGAGGTGGGTTACTCCCGAAGCGATCTCGGCGGCGCCAACGCCCAGCGGGTCGAGAGCCGGCAAGGCGCGCTCACCGGCGTGTATCTCCAGGTGCCGCTCAAGCCACCGGTATTCCTCCGGACCGAGGTCCTGTTCGCGCTCAAGGGCGGCCGGACGCAGGCCGTCGTCGACAGCGGCGCTCCCCGGGACCTCGACATCGGCCTGGCGTACATCGAGGTGCCGGTGCTGTTCCGCCTGGCCGCGACCCGCGGGCGCTTCCGGCCGGTGGTGTTCGGCGGCCCTGCGCCTTCGCTCCAGATCGGCTGCGATCTCCAGGTGATCGACCCCAACACGCCCATCCGCGCGACCTGCGCCGCGTCCGATGTGCCGCCGTTCCGCCAATTCGACATCGGGCTGGTGGGTGGTGGTGGGGTCGAGATTCGCTGGCCGCAGTCCGCGCTGGCGCTCGAGGCGCGCTATACGGCGGGGCTTCGCTCGGTGCTGCCCGGCATCACGGCGAGGAATCGGGCGTTCGGGGTGGTGCTGGCGCTGACGTTCTAGGAGGCGGACAGGCGGGAAGGCGGTCAGGCGGTAGGAGTCACCTGCGGACGGAGTCACCCTGAGCGAAGCGAAGGGGGCATGCGTTGACGCATGCCCCCTTCACTGCGTTCAGGGTGACTCCACTCCGTCCGCGCGCCCGTCCCCCTTAGAACAGATACCGACCGCCCACCTGGAACTGCCGCGGCTCGCCGAGGCCGCTCCGGATGGTGCCATCGAAGTTGAGGAACGTGCCGCCCGACGCCGGGTCCTTGAAGTTGTCGGCATTGGTCACGTTGAACACCTCGAAGATGGCCTCGAACGTGCCCCGGGGACCCAGGTTGAACGGCCGCGAGAGCCGGATATCCCACGAGAAGTATGCGTTGTCGCGGCGAATCGTGTTCCGCTGCAGGATGTGCCCGTCAGGACAGATCCGCTGCTGAGGCGTGACCGCGCGCTGGCCGGTGCCGACGTTGTCGGGACCGCAGACCTCCGACGCCGGCTGCGCCGAGTACGCGCTCACCCGGTTGTTGAGATAGAAGTCGCCGGGCAGGATGGCCAGCGCCCAGGCGTTGAACCGGTGCCGCTGGTCGCGGTCGCTCCAGTTGTACTCCCGCTGCAGCGAGTCGGCCTGCGCGTAGCGGAACGTGAACGGATCGCGCTCGTTGTCGTCGTCCGACTTGTCGAACGACAGCGTGTAGTTGGCCTGGAACTGAAGCCGCTGGTTGCCGGTCCGCTTCAATTCGGCCGTGATGCCGTTGTAGCGCGACTTGGCGCTGCTCTGGACCACCGTCAGCGTCCCGATCCCGTTGCCGCCGGCCAGGCCCGTGGCCCACGGCGCTCCGAACACGGCGTCGTTCCCGTTGATGAACCGGGTCAGGTGATCGGTGCTGGCATGGGTGTAGCTCAGGCTCGCGGCCAGCCCAGTGGTCAGCTCGCGCTCGTAGCCCACTGTGGCGCTGAAGGTGCGCGGGTTCTGGAAGTCCTTGTCGAACACGAACACGCCGGGCTGGAACGGCACGCCCGAGGGCGTGGGCAGCAGTTCGCCGTAGGCAGGCGGCGGGCCGAGGAACGGGCTGGCCGCGCTGTTGCGGAACAGGGTCTGCCCGCGCGAGCCGTCGGTGCTCCGGCTGCTGGCCAGGTTCAGTCCCGGAATGCGGGCGTAGTAGAGACCCGCGTTGGCCCGAATGACCTGCTTGGCGTCACCCTTCACATCGTAGGCGAAGCCCAGCCGCGGCTGGAACATGCCGTAGTCGCTCGGGATCGTGCCGTCGCCCGGAAAGGTGAAGGTGCCAACCGAGTTGGTGACTTGCATACCGATGAACGGCGCATAGAACAACTGGTCCTTCGGCGTGATCAGGCCCGGCTCGATCTGCGCCTCCCACCGCAGGCCGTAGTTGACCGTCAGGTTGGGCCGCGGCTTCCAGCTGTCCTGGAGGAAGAGCGCGAGCTCGTGCTGGATGATCTCCTGCGTGCCCGCCTCCTCGACCGACAAGCCGCCCACGCCGGCCTGCTGCAGGTACAGCGCGACCGGACCGGTAATCGTGGCGTTGGGGTCGGCACAGGCGCCCGTGGTGCTGGTGGTGCCGTCAGAGCATTCGACGTAGCCGGGCCCGTTCGCGACGTAGTTCAGGAAGCCATTGACCGAGGTGAAGGCCATGCGGCCGTTCGCGAAGCCCAGGAACGTCTGGTTAACGCCGGTCCGGTTCCACTCCGCGCCCGCCTTGAAGAGGTGGTTGCCCTTGAGCAGGGAGACGTTGTCCACCAGCTGAAGGCGGAAGTCGTACGCGGTGTGAAGAGGAATGAAGAACGGCTGCCCCATGCGGTATCCCGCGAACCCGTCGGGGCCGAGGAACCCGATGTCAGTGTCCGGGAACGGCCGTCCGGTAGCAGGGTTGGTGGGCCCTTCGTACGGGCGGGGCCGATCTTCTCGGGCCCACTGGAACCGGAACTCGTTCGACAGCGCCGAGGAGAACAGCGACGTCAGGCTGCCGTTCACCGCGTGCGAGTGGTCCTGCTCGAGCGCGTTGGCGCTCCGACCCCAGGAGTCCACGTCGAACGTGCCGTTCTGCTGGTTGGACTGGGTGTAGTTGTACTTGACCGTAGCGTTGTGCTTGGGGCTCAGTCGGAAGTCCAGCTTGCCGAGAAACGCCTTGGCGTCGTTGGTACGGGTGATGGGGCCGAACTCGTTGGCCAGCGGGGCGGAGGTGCCGCCGAAGGTGGCCGTGTCCACGAACGCCTGCAGCGCCGGGTCGATCAGGCTCAGCCGGTCGGTCTGCTTGGTGTCGGTGTATTCCTGCTGATCGTAGGCCAGGAAGAAGAAGGCGCGGTCCCGCTTGAGGGGCCCGCCCACGGTCGCGCCGAATTGGTGCTGGTTGAAGTCCGGCGTGAACCCGGTGGTGCCGCCGTTCGCGAAGGTGTGCTGGTAGTCGGCGCTCAGCCCGTCGTACTTGCCGAAGTAGTGGGCCGAACCGTGGAGCTCGTTGGTGCCGGACTTGGTGATGACGTTGATGAACCCGCCGCTCGAGCGCCCGAACTCGGCATTGGCCCCGTCCGCCACGACCACGAAGTCCTGCACGGCATCCAGGTTGAAGGTGAACGCCGGCCGCTGCCCGCCCCGCTGCTCCCCGAAGAACGGGTTGTTGAAGTCGGCCCCGTCCACCGAGACGTTATTGTGGATGCCCTTCTGCCCGCCGATGCTGATCTCGTCCCCGTCCGGCCCCTGCACGATGGCCACGTTGGGCGTGAGCGTGGTGTAGTTGAAGATGTTGCGCCCGTTGTTGGGCAGCCCCTCCACCGCCTCGACTCCCAGCCGGGTCGAGCCTTCCGACTTGGTCACGTCCACCGGCGGCTCGGCCGCGGCGACCGTGATCTCCTGCAGCTGCACCGCCTGCGGGACCAGCGCGAAGGACACGTCCTGGGTCTCGCCCAGCCGGAGCGTCAGGCCGGTGCGCTTGGACTCCTGGAACCCGAGGGCCCGCGCCGTCACGTCGTAGGTGCCCACCCGGAGCAGCGTCGCCACGTAGACACCGCGCGCGTTGGTGGTCAGCACCCGCTCGGCGTTGGTCTCGGCGTTCCGGAGCGTGACTGACGCGCCGGCCAGCGCTCCACCCGTCGAGTCGGTTACGGTCCCGCGGATCACACCCGTGGTCGCCTGCGCTTGCGCGCTCAGGCGTCCCGGCGACGCGGCCAGCGCCACGCAGCAGGCGGCAACGAGCATGCGGATCGGACGCGGCATGGTCATGAGCAGGCATCCTTTCGGACTGGCAAGGAGGTGCGGGGCAGCCCGGACCGGGCGGCACCGGGCGGACTGACAGGACGAAATGATCGCAGGGTCGGGATAGCATATCGTCTCCCGCAGCCGTCGGCAAGGCTGGTGTGTGGCACATCACAGATTTGTCACTGGGCAGCCTCAAGGTTGAATCGGACTTCCAGCGAACGCTTCTCCAGCCCGGACACCGCCTTGGATCGTGCCATGTCGCAGAGCAGCGCCTCTCCCAGCGCGCCCCGTTCCGGGATGCTCGGGCGCCTGCTGAGCGCGGTCGGCGCCACGGACTGGTCGACGGTAGCGGCGTCGGTACGTGGGCCGCTGCTGACCCTCGCGGCCGTCGTGCTGCTCGACGTGCTGCGCCGGCGCGAGATCCTGCTGCCGTCGCCCTTCTCCATTCTGTTCGTGACGGTGGTGTACGCCGCTTACACGGGCGGGCTCCGCCCCGCGCTCGTGAGCGTGACCATTACCGTGCTGTATGCTCTCCATTACCTAGCGGAGCCGGGGCTTCCGCTCCGCTATACGGGCGAGAACGCGGCCGGCCTGGTCGCGGTGGCGACGGCGTGCCTCCTGGGCGCGGTCGTGGTGGCCCGCCTGCGGGACCGTATCCGGGCCGCCCAGGCGCTGGAGCTCACCCGGGCGGACGCCGAATCGCTGGCCCGGCGGTTCGGGGTGCTCGAGCAGGCTTCCCTGATCCTGACCTCGCCGCGGGACTTCGAGACCACCTTCCGCGACTTCTCTCGGCTCATCGTCCCGACCCTGGCGGACTGGTGCGCCATCCACCTGGCGAGCGACGACGGCACGCTCCGGTTCGTCGCGGGCGCCCACCGCGACGCCTCCAAGGATCTCGTGGTCCGCGCGCTGGCCGAGTACGGCGACCGTGCCCCGCCGTTCGATACGCTCCCGCTGTCGCGGGTCACCGAAGTGACCGAACGGCTCCCCGGCGACGATCCGGAAAGGGCCAAGCTGTACCGCGCGCTGTCGGCCAGCTGGGTGCTGCGGGTGCCGGTGGACGCCCAGGAGTCGCGGGCGGCACTGCTGACGCTGGGGATGATCGGCGAGACCCGCCGGCGCTTCGCTCCGGACGACGTGAGTCTGGCCGAAGAGATGGGCGAGGCCATCGGCCTCGCCATGGAGAACGTGCGGCTCAGGGAGCACGCGCAGGAGACCGAGCGGTGGGCCGGCCTGGTCTTCGACGCTCACCCGCAGCCGATGTGGATCTTCGACGTCGACACGCTAGCATTCCTGGCCGTCAATCAGGCGGCCGTGCATACCTATGGCTGGAGCCGCGAAGAGTTCCTCGGGATGACCATCATGGACCTGCTCCCTCCCGAAGACGCCTCGCCCCCCGCGCCGGTCGCCGCCGAGCGGCCCGCGCAGCGCGGCGAGGCGGCCCTTGCCCATCACCAGCGGCGCGACGGGACGGTACTCGAGATGGAGCTGGTCTCCCACGAGTTCCAGCTCGGTGGCCGCCGCGCTCGGCTGGTGCTCGCCCACGACACCAGCGAGCGCACTCGCAACCGCGCCGCGCTGCACGAGGCCGAGGACCAGCTCCGGCACGCGCAGCGCGGCGAGGCGTCGGGGCGGATCGCGGGCGCCGTGGCCCACGACTTCAACAACCTCCTCACCACCATCCGCGGCTTCGGGGAAATGCTGCTGCTCGACATGGTCCCCGATGACCACCGGCGGCACGATGTCCAGCGGATCTGTCAGGCCGCCGACCGCGGCGCCCTCCTTACCCGCCAGCTCCTCGCATTCGGGCGCAATCACGGTGAGCCGCCTCGGGCCGTCCAGCTCAACCAGGTGGTGCGTGAACTCGAGCCCCTGGCCCGCCGGCTGGTCGGGGCGGACGTGCAGCTCGAGGTCCAGCTCGCGCCGGCGCTGGGTCAGGTCCGGATCGACCCGGCGCAGCTCGAGCATGTCGTCGTGAACCTCATGCTGGCCGCGCGCGACGCCATGCCCGCCGGTGGGCGGCTCACAATCGTGACCGGCGAGCGTCGCATCAGCGGCGTGAGCCGCGGCCGCCCGGTGCGACCGGGGCGTTACGTGGTGCTCGAAGTCGGCGACACGGGCGAGGGACTGGAGAGCGAGGCGCGGGATCTGGGGCGGTCCATCGTCTTCGGGATCGTCCGCCAGTTCGGCGGCGTGGTGCGGGTCTCGAGTGAGGCCGGCGTCGGCACCGCGGTGAAGGTGTACCTGCCGCGGCTCGAGTCCTCGGAACACGAGGCGCTCGACGAAGCCGGGGAGCACTCCTTCCGCGGCGCCGAGACCGTGCTGGTCGCGGAGGACGAGGACGGCGTGCGGGAGCTCCTGCGGAAGACGCTCACCGAGTACGGCTACACCGTGGTGACCGCCCGGCATGGACGCGACGCCCTCCTGCTCGCCGGCGAGCGCGGCGACCGCATCGATCTGCTGGTCACCGATGTCGTCATGCCCGAGATGAGCGGGCGGGAGCTGGCCGAGACCCTGCTGGATCGCAGGCCCGATCTCAAGATCCTTTATATCTCCGGATACACGGACGACGAAGTGCTGCAGCGCGGCGTACGCGGGCGGGAGGTGGGGCTGCTGCGCAAGCCGTTCACGACAGGCGAGCTGGCGCGGCGGGTGCGGACCGCGCTGGACGGCGGCTGAGCGCCGCCGTCCGGGAGGTCAGCGGACGCGCGGGCGGTAGGTGCGAAGAATGTCCGGGCCGGCTTCGCCGTTGAGCCACATCAGCGTCCCGCCGATGGTCCAGGAGAGCGGCGACGCCGGCGGCGGTGCCTGACCCGCGCGGAGCCGCTGCTGGTCGAGCAGGATCAGCCGACCCTGAGAGTCCTGATACACGACCCGCACCACCGGCCGAGTCGCGTCGGCGCCGGCGACCGAGGTGCCCTGCACCAGGCCCATGAACACCGGGCTCAGCCCCTCGATCACGTGAGCCGGGCCGCCGAGCTGCCGCGACGCCTCATCCAGACCGATCCTGAGATAGATCTGCGCCCGCTGCTCGAGCGTCGGCGGCGCCGGCGGCGAGGCGGGGGCCGCGGCGGGCTGT
>DATEJD010000317.1:0-4797 GCA_035278325.1 Gemmatimonadales bacterium
CGGCCCATCCCGCGCCGGCCCCGACCAGCGCCGCCAGGAGGATCGCTGCGACGCTCACTCCCGCAGCCACCCGCGCCGGCGGAACCAGAGATAGATCGCCAGCGTGATGCCGCCCATGACCGCGAGGACGACAGGATACCCCCACGGCGACCGGAGCTCGGGCATGAAATCGAAGTTCATGCCGTAGACGCCCACCAGGAACGTGAGCGGGAGGAAGAACACCGAGAAGACGGTCAGGATCCGCATCACCTCGCCCGTGCGATGCGCCGCCAGCGCGAGCTGCACGTTGAGGATCGTGTTCGCGTCATCGAGCAGCTCATCGGCGTAGAAGTGATAGCTCTCGACGTTCTCCTGGACGTCGCGGAACAGCGAGGCGGTGCGTCCGCTGGCCGGGGTCATCCGCTGCACCACATCCAGCATGCGCCAGAGCAGGCGTTTGATCAGGGTCACCTGACGCTTGAGGAGGTGGATATCGCGCAGATCCTCCGTGAAGGCCCGGCTGTCGGCCTCGCCGGTGCCGAACACCAGCTCCTCGAACGCGTCGATGCGGCCCTCGATCGCCTCGAGGAGCGGAAGGTAGGTGTCGATCGCGCCGTTCAGCACCTGCGTCAGGATGAAGGCCTGGAGCCCCTCCTTCCCGTGCCGTCCGGCCTGGTCGGCCTCGAACTTGGCCTCGATGCCGGAGAGCCAGCCCTGCTCGGTGCGGTGGATCGTGATCAGAAACGACTGGCCGGAGAAGATCGCCACCTTGCGGGTCAGCTCCTGCACCGTGGCACAGGTGCGCTCGGACCGCTCGTCGAAGGCGCGGATGATGACGAAAGTATAGCTCTCGAACTGCTCGAATTTGGGAAGGTGCTCAGGGTCGAGGCAATCGTTGACCGAGGTCGGCTGGAGCCCGTAGGTCTTCGCGATCTCGTCCAGCTCCGCCGCGGTGGGCTGGACCATGTCGATCCAGACCAGCGGCGGATCGGCGCGCTTGAGGACGGTGCGCGCGCTCACGCGCGGCAGATCCGGGCGGCGGCCGCGGCCGCGCCGAACCCGTTGTCGATGTTCACCACGGTCACCCCGGCGGCGCACGAGTTGAGCATGCCGAGCAGCGCGGCCAGCCCGCCGAACGAGGCGCCGTAGCCGACGCTGGTGGGCACCGCGATCACCGGCACCGCCACCAGCCCGCCCACGACGCTCGGCAAGGCGCCCTCCATGCCGGCGACCACGATGACGACCTTCGCCCGACCCAGCGCATCGCCCGCGGCGAGCACGCGATGAATACCGGCGACGCCTACGTCCATCAGGCGCTCGACGCAGACCCCGAACGCCTCGGCGACGCTCGCGGCCTCCTCCGCCACGGGGAGGTCGCTGGTGCCCGCCGAGACGATCAGCGCGGGACCGGCCGTGGGCGGAGCGGCGTCCGCGGCGGGGAGCCAGACCGTGCGCCCCGCGGCGTTCCACTGCAGGCGGGGATACCGCTCGCGGAGCGCCGCGGCCATGGCCGCGCTCGCGCGGGTGCCGAGGAAGCTGCCGGTGGCCGCCTCGAGCCGCTCGCAGATCGCGACCACCTGCTCGAGCGATTTGCCCTCGCAGAACACCACCTCCGGCTGTCCTTGACGCAGGGCACGATGGTGGTCGATGCGGGCGAACGGGAGATCTTCGAAGGGGAGGTGCCGCAGGCGGTCGAGCGCGGCGTGGGGCGCGAGACGGCCGGCGGCGACGTCGGCCAGGAGGGCCTCGAGCTGCTCGGCTCTCACGCCACTGCGGCGACCGGCTCGAGATACTCGAGGAAGATCGCTTCAGCCTCCGCGATCGACTCGATCTGGAACAGGCGCTGACGCAGGTCGCTCGCGCCGTGCAGGCCCTTGGTGTACCAGCCGAGGTGCTTGCGGAACTCGATGACGGTCTTGCGGGTGTCGCCCTGGAGCCGGAGCGCCAGCCGGGCGTGCGCGAGCGCCACCCGGAACCGCTCCGCCGCGGTGGGCGCCGCGGGCGCCGGGCGGCCCTCGAGCAGCGCCCGCCCATCGCGGAACAGCCAGGGGCTCCCGAACGCGCCGCGGCCCACCATGATCCCCGCGCAGCGCGTGTGATCCCGCATCCGCACCAGGTCCTGGGCGGTCAGGATGTCGCCGTTGCCGATGACCGGGATCTCGAGCGCCTCCACCACTCGGGCGATCTCGTCCCAGTTGGCCTTCCCGGAAAACATCTGCGTGCGGGTCCGCGCGTGCAGCGTAAAGGCACGTGCGCCGGCGTCCTGCATCCGGCGGGCGATGCCGACCGGATCGCGCACCTCGTCGTTCCATCCGCTTCGGGTCTTCACCGTCACCGGCAGGTGGGTGGCCCCGATGACCGCGCGGATGATCCGCTCGACCAGGTCCATGTCGCGCAGGCAGCCCGAGCCGCCGTTCCGCTGCACCACCTTCTTGACCGGACAGCCGAAGTTGATGTCGATGAACTCCGGCCGGTAATGCTCGGTGATGAGCCCGGCCGCCTCGGCCATGGCATTCGGGTCGGCGCCATAGATCTGGATGCCGATGGGCCGCTCGACGTCCTCGAACTCGGCGCCCTCGAGCGTGTTGCGGATCCGGCGCCGGATGGCCTCAGACGAGAGGAACTCCGACAGCACGACATCGGCCCCCATCCCGCGGCAGATCTGGCGGAATGGAGCCTCGGACACCCCGGCCATTGGGGCCAGGATGAGCGGGAAGCCATGTGCGGAGCGATAGGGCAACTGCATGGGAAGAAAATACTTGGCGCGAGGACTCACGGCAATGGAACCCGGCCGCGGGGGCCGGCGTAGTAGCCTCATGCCCCGAATATTCCTCTGCTTGACCCTGGCGCTGGCCTGGGCCGCCCCGGCGCGGGCCGCCACGCAGGACGACCCCGTGCTCGCCTCCCGGGCGGCATTCCAGCAGGCGGTCAAGGCCTATCAAGCCCACGACGTGCCGGCCTTCCTGGCCCACGCGCGCGAGGCCCAGCGGCTGCGGCCGGATCACGGCGGCGTGACCTACGCGCTCGCGTCCGCCTGCGCCATGTCGGGCGATACGGCCGGCGCCTTCGCGATGCTGCGCCACTTCGCGAGGCTCGGCTACACCGCCGACCTCATGGCCGATTCAGATTTCGTTTCGCTCCGCTCGCTGCCGGCCTTCGCCGCTATTCGGCGGTCGCTCGCGCGCAACGCCGAGCCGGTGGTGCGCTCGCAGCCGGCGTTCACGCTGCCCGAGCGCGACCTGCTGACGGAAGGCATCGCCTACGACCCGCGGACGGGCGACTTCCTCGTGGGCAGCGTGCACCATCGGAAGATCCTTCGGGTGGAACGGTCCGGCCGGGTCTCCCAATTCGTGGCGCCCGCGCGCGACGGGCTCTGGGCGCCGCTCGGCATGCGGGCCGATTCCGCGCGCGGAATGCTCTGGGTCGCCACCACGGCGCTGCCCCAGATGGTCGGGTACGACACGGCCGACGCCGGGCGATCCGGCCTCTACGCGTTCGACCTCGCGACTGGAGCGCTGCGCGGACGGTACCTGCTCTCGCCCGACGGCTCACCCCACGCCCTGAGCGACGTGGTGATCTCCCGCGCGGGTGACGTGTACGCCAGCGACAGCCGGGCCCCGGTGATCTATCGGTTGTCCGCGGGCGCCGATACGCTCCAGGAATTCCTCCGCTCCCCGCTGCTGCTCTCCGCGCAGGGGATGGCGTTCGACCCGACCGAGCGCGTGATGTACGTGGCCGACTACGCCCGCGGGCTCCTTCGCGTAGACCTCGCCACGCGGGAGATTGAGCCGGTTCCCGCCGCGGAGGGGGTGCTGGCCCTCGGGATCGACGGCCTCTACGCCGTGGGTGAGGACCTGGTCGGCGTGCAGAACGGTGTGGCGCCCTCCCGCGTCGTGCGTCTCCATCTGGACGGCGACGACCGGCGGATCCTCGCGGCCAACGTCCTCGAGCGAGCACGGCCGGACTATGCCGAGCCGACGCTCGGCGTGGTGGTGAAGGGCGCGCTGTATTACGTGGCGAACAGCCAGTGGGAGCGGTTCCGCGAGGACGGCACGATCGACGCTCCGGGCGAGCTCACGGCGCCGCTCGTCCTGCGACTGCCGCTGTAACATCGGCGCCAGGACGTTGACTCACCGGCGTGGAGTTCGGTAGGTTCTCGCCACGCCATGCACCTCTCCGACTTTTTTTCGCCCGACGCGATCTCCCTCGCGCTCCGCGCCGCCACCAAGGACGAGGTCCTGGGCGAGCTCGTGAGCCTGCTTCGGCTCGACGACGCCGCGAACGACACGCTCCTCCGCATGCTGCAGCGGCGCGAGACGCTCGGCTCGACCGGCGTCGGGCGCGGGATCGCCATCCCACACTGCCGCTCGACGGTGGTGTCCCGGCTGCGCCTCGCGTACGGACATCAGGCCGCCGGCCTCGAGTATCAGGCGATCGACGGCCAGCCGGTGCACGATTTCTTTCTGATCGTGGCCCCGCCGCTCGAGGTGTCCAACCAGTACCTCCCGGTGCTGGGGAAGATCGCGCAGCTTGCGAAGGAGCCGGACGTGCCCGAGCGGCTGGCCCAGCTCGCGTCGGCCGACGATTTCTTCCGCCTGCTGGGAGAGAAAGGAGTGTAAGCCGGTGCCTGCGCGGTTCCCGACCCTGCTGCTGCTGGTGTTCCCCGCCACGCTCGCCGGGCAGGCCACGTCGGACCGCGCTGCTTTCGACCGTCTCCGCGATTCGCTCTCCGCCATCCACGACACCGCCGCCCTCCGAGCACTCCAACGCAGCTTCCGTGACCCTCCCGACGCCGCCGGCCGGGTGCGGCTCGCGCTG
>DATEJD010000318.1:0-3792 GCA_035278325.1 Gemmatimonadales bacterium
ACCCGCCAGCATCTCGTACAGCACCGTGCCGAGGCTGTAAATGTCGGTCCGCGCATCGAGTTCCCGGGCGCCACTGGCCTGCTCGGGGCTCATGTAGGCCGGCGTGCCGAGCGTGAGGCCGGTCTCGGTGAGCCGCTCCTGGTCCGCGCCGCCGAGGGCCCGGGCGATCCCGAAGTCCGCCACCAGCGTGTGCCCCTCGCTGGTCAGCAGGACGTTCTCGGGCTTGATGTCGCGGTGGACCACGCCGTGCCGGTGGGCATACTGCAGGGCGGCCGCGGCCTCGCGGGTGATCCGAAGCGCGTCCTCGACCGGGAGCTGCCGCTCCCGCCGGAGCCGGTCCCGGAGCGACTCGCCCTCCACGAACGGCATGGTGAACCAGAGCCGTGTGCCGGCCGCCGCCGTGGCCGTCTCGCCCGAGTCGAGCACGGTCAGGATGTGCGGATGCTGGAGCCTGGCGGCAAGCTGAATCTCGCGCTGGAACCGCTCGGGCCCGAGTGTGCTTGCCAGCTCCGCGTGGAGCACCTTGAGCGCCACAGGCCGGTCGTGCCGGAGGTCCCGCGCGAGATAGACGGTGGCCATCCCGCCCCGGCCGAGCTCGCGCTCGATGCGGTAGCGATCGGTCAAGCCGGTCTGGAGCTGGTCCCGCAGGTCAGCCACGCAAGGCCTTGTGGAGAAGGGGGTTGAAGCAGCCTAACAATATCGTGCGGGCGGCCTCGCGGGTAGAGCGTCGAGGTGAGCCACCCTGAATGGAGTGAAGGGGGCATGCCCAGACGCATGCCCCCTTCGCGGAGTTTACCCTGGGCGTAGCCAGGGCTCAGGGTGACTCAGTCTCACGCACTGTCCTCCACCAGCCTGAGCTGCGGCCGCCGATCCGCCGCCAGCAGCTCTTCGACCGCCGCCGCCGACACCGCCGGCCAGAAGTGGTGCCCCTGCCCGAGCGTGCAGCCCAGCTCCAGCAGTGCCGCCCGCTGCTCGGCCCGCTCGATCCCCTCCGCGATGGTCCGAAGCCGGAGCGTGTCGCCCAGGCCGATGATGGCCCGCGCCAGCGCCGAGCGGTCCGCGCCCTGGCCCACCTCCTCGACGAACGGCTTCGCGATCTTGAGGATGTCGATCGGGAACCGCTGCAGGTAGCTCAACGACGAGTACCCGGTCCCGAAGTCGTCGATCGCGAGCCGCACTCCCAGGCCCTTGAGCTGCTGCAGCCGCTCGAGCACCGCTTCGGTCTGCTGCATCAGCACGCTCTCCGTGATCTCGAGCACCACCGCCGCCGGCTCGACGCCCGATGACAGCAGCGTCTGCCGGAGCGCCTCGGTGAGCCCCGCACCCTGGAGCTGGCGGCCCGAGATGTTGACCGAGATCGCGAGCGGCAGGTCGGTGAACTTCTGCCGCCACTCGTGCACCTGGCGGCAGGCCTCGCCCAGGACCCAGGCGCCGAGCTGCACGATCAGGCCGGTCTCCTCGGCCAGCGGCACAAAGTGCTGCGGCAGGAGCCGGCCAAACTGCGGGTGCTCCCAGCGGAGCAGCGCCTCCACCCCGTAGATCGCGCCGGTCTGCAAGTTCACGATCGGCTGGTAGAACAGGCTGAGCTGATTGCTCTCGATGGCCGCGCGAAGGGCGGCCTCGAGGTCGAGCCGCTCGCGGATGTCGGCGTACATCTTCGATTCATACGTCGCCGCGCGGCCCTTGCCGCGGCGCTTGGCGGCGTACATCGCCATGTCGGCGTTCCGGAGCAGGTCGTCGGCGGTGTCGTCCGCATTGGCCGAGGCGACGCCGATGCTCGCCGTCACCCGCACCTGGTTGCCGCTGAGCGAGAACGGGTGCGACATCGCGGCGCTCAGCCGCTCGGGCAGCCCCTCCCGGCCGTCCGCGCCCTCGATGAGGATCGCGAACTCGTCGCCACCCAGCCGAGCCACCGTGTCCGCGCTTCGCGCGCAGGCCAGGAACCGCTCCGCCGCCGCGATCAGCAGCCGGTCGCCCTCGGCATGGCCCAGGCTGTCGTTCACGGTCTTGAAGTCGTCGAGGTCGAGGAACAGCACCGTCACCGGGCTCCCCCGCCGTTGCGCCAGCGCGAGCGCGTGGCTCACCCGGTCGCGGAACAGCGCCCGGTTGGCGAGCCCGGTGAGCGGATCATGGAACGCCTGGTGGATGAGCTGCTCCTCCAGACGGCTCCGCTCGCTCACGTCCCGGGTGTTGAGCACGATGCCCTTCACCGTCGAGTCGTTCAGCAGGTTGGTGGCCAGGATCTCCGCGTTGAGCCAGGAGCCATCGGGCTGGCGGAACCGCCACTCGACCGGGCCCGTGACGCCCGGGGTCTGGCTCGCGTCGCGGAAGAAGGCGACGGCCCGCTCGCGGTCCTCGGGGTGGAGCAGCTCGGTGAGCGTCTGGCGCACCATCGCGGCCGGATCGTAGCCGAAGACGCGAGTGGCCGACGGGCTCACGAACCGGATGGTGGCGTCGGGCCGGATGACGATGATGACGTCCGACGAGTGCTGCACCAGCGAGCGGAACCGGGCCTCGTTCTGCCTGGCGGCGTGCTCGGCGAGGAGCCGCACGTTCTCGCGCACGGTGAGGAGCTGGCGCAGCACCACCAGCGCCGTCACCAGCAGCGCGCCGATCGCCAGTCCGCTGATCGGATCCATCCACGGCCGGAGCGCCACCACCAGGAGCAGCGCGTAGGTGGTGCCGACGGCGAGGTAGGGCAGGGGACTGATCGGCTGGATCCGGGTGAACGGCACCGAGCCTGTCCGACGGGCCACCGGCCGGCGCCAGTAGAGCTCGCCGCTCCCGATCATCATCACGTAGCAGAACAGGAACACCACGTCGGCCCAGCTCGCGCTCCGGCCCCCCACCTGGAGCTGCACCAGGTTGAAGGTGAGGTCGCCCACGACGCCCACCGAGATGCCGGTCACCAGCAGGCCGAAGGCGAGTCGGTTGCCGTCGATGGGCCGACGGAGCAGCACGGTAGTGACGCCGAGCAGCACCAGCATGCTGACCAGCGGGTAGGCGTAGGCGAGCAACGTGACTACGAGGCTGCTCTCCTGCGAGGCGGCGGCGGTGCGGACGGAGAAAAACCAGATCGCGACCCCGCCACCGACCAGCACCATCGCGGCGTCGAGCAGGAACTTCCACCGCTCGAGCCGGGTGCGCCGCGCCAGCGGGAACGAGAGCAGCGCGAGAAGCGTGAGGAGCGAGTCGGTGAGGTAGAACGGGTCGGCCCACGAGACCGTCGGATTCTGGTGCCGCCACAGCACATACCACGCGTTGATCGCGTTGCCGGTGAACACCATGAGCCCGCCGAGCGCCAGAAATCGGAGCGCCCGGCGCACGCCCGGGTCGAGTGTCGTGTTCCGCCAGGCCAGGGCAAACAGCGTGGCCACGCCGAGGTTGAACGGCATGAACGCGATGTTGCCCACCAGGTCGCGCACCGCCTGGCTGCCCCAGCTGCTCTGCTCCCAGACGAAATACCCGATCGCGTAGAGCGCGGTGAAGAAGGTGACGGTGCCGATGGGGACCCAGGAGCGGGTTCGGCGAGGCGCCGGAGCGGGAGGGGTCGGTACGGTGGCGGACGAACCGGTCACGCGGTCATCTCTATCAGGTTCCTGATCCGGGGGTTGCTGCCGCGAATCCCGCGCACGATCCACGCCACGCCCGAACGCCCGAGCTCGCGCTCGATCGCGCAGCGGCCGACCAAGCCGTCCTGAAGGCCGAACACCCGTTCACCCATGCGGGTGGTCCAGGGGCACGCTCAGGTTTGGAGGGTTGGGAGGAAACGGACGCTGTAAATAAACGAGC
>DATEJD010000319.1:0-3192 GCA_035278325.1 Gemmatimonadales bacterium
CTCCCCGCTCACCGCTCACCGCTCCGCTTGCCTGCCCGCTGAGCGGCGGCCCGACCTGGCGTGACGCGCCGGCGGCCACCGAGCGGGCGAGCAGGCTGGGAAAATCGGGGTTCCGTACCTCCCACTCCTCGCGGCGACAGCTCACCACCCGCGTCTCGTGGTCGGAGACGAGCTCGAGCGTGACGTGCGTATCCGCTTCGCCCTGACGGACCGACTCCCGCGCCCGGACGAACCAGGTCTGGCCCTGGTGGAAGAAAAACTCCCGCGACGTCATGCCAGCCCCTTGTTCTTCGACACCTCACATTCAGCCCGTTCCGGACGCTCGTCAATCCACCAAAGTTCGACGCTGTTCAGGACGTGGACAGTGCCACCCCGATCCATGCAGCTTCTAACATGACCGCCCGCCCTGTTGGCCGGTCATTTGGACGCCAAATCGCGTCGCTGGACTAGGCTTCCACCCTGACGGGAGCAAGCTCGTGCACACCGTGAAAGTCATCGCCTGCGGTCTGGTCCTGCTCACCCTGTGCCTGGTGTTCGGGCGCGCCGCAGGGGCCAAGCTGTTCCTGCCGCTCTGGCTGGTGGCGGCCGGGGTGAACCTATGGATCGGGGTCTACCGGGCCGGCTACTCCCTCGCGGACGAGGCGCCGGTGTTCCTGCTGGTGTTCGGCATCCCGGCCGCGGTGGCACTCGCGGCACTCTGGGGGTTCTCGCGCGGGTAGGCCGGGGAGACATGGCGTGGAGCCGCCCCGTTCGGCGATCTGGGCTCGTGCTCAGGTCTTGGCGGCCGGACCCAGAGCGACATCGACAGTGATGCCTTGACGTTACGGGCCGAAATGCCCCGTGATCGCAGGGGCACAGGTGCTCTGGCGACCGGCCGGCCAGCCCCTATATTGGCGGAAACCGCGCCGTTCAACGTTGCTGACCGCCGTTCATGGCGCGGCTCTCGGACCATTCTGCAGCTCCACCGGCAGGCACCGGACCCGCTCCGGACGAAGGTGGGCATCCGTGACTGGGCTGCTCGAGCGCCTCAGTTCGACGCTGGCGTCCCGCTACCGCCTCGAACGGGAGCTGGGCCAAGGGGGCATGGCCAGGGTGTTCCTGGCGCACGACCTCAAGTACGAGCGCGAGGTCGCGGTCAAGGTGCTGCGGCCCGACCTGGCGGCCGAAGTCGGCGCCGCACGGTTCCTGCGCGAGATCCAGATCGCCGCGCGGCTCCATCACCCGCACATCCTGCCGCTGTACGACTCCGACCAGATGGACGATCTGGTCTTCTACGTCATGCCCTACATCAAGGGCGAATCCCTCAAGCAGCTGATCGCGCGCGAGCGCCAACTCCCCGTCAGCAACGCCCTTCAGATCGCCCGCGAAGTGGCCGACGCGCTGAGCTACGCGCACGGAGCCGGCGTGGTCCATCGCGACATCAAGCCGGCCAACATCCTGCTCGACGCCGGCCATGCCGTGGTGGCCGACTTCGGGATTGCCCGCGCCATGGGTGTCGGCGATACCACCACGGGCCATGTGGTGGGGACCCCGGCCTACATGAGCCCGGAGCAGGTCGAGGACAGCAAGTACCTCGACGCCCGCACCGATATCTACAGCCTCGGCTGCGTGCTCTACGAGATGCTGACGGGCGAAGCGCCCTTCCGCGGGTCCACCCTGACGGCGGTGATCGCCAACCGGCTGAGCTCGCCCGCGCCGTCACCCCGCGCGGTGCGCGAGCTGGTGCCCGAGGCGGTGGACGCCGCGGTCCGGAAGGCCATGGCGACCGTGCCGGCCGACCGCTTCAGCACGGCCTCCCAGTTCGCCGACGCGCTCTCGCCACCGGCCACCGTGGCCATCGCGGTCGGCGCGGCGCAGGCCATCCAGGAGGTGGCCGACGCCGGCAAGTCGGTGGCGGTGCTCCCGTTCGAGAACATGAGCACCGATCCCGAGAACGAGTACTTCAGCGACGGCATCACCGACGACATCATCGCCCAGCTCTCCAAGGTGAGCGCGCTCAAGGTCATCTCGCGCACCTCCTCGATGCAGTACAAAAAGACCAACAAGAAGATTCAGGTAATCGCCGAGGAGCTTGGCGTGGGCGCGGTACTCGAGGGCAGCGTGCGGCGGGCGGGCCAGCGGGTCCGAATCGTGGTGCACCTGGTGGAACCCAAGACCGAGAAGCACCTCTGGGGCGACACCTTCGACCGCCAGCTGGCCGACATCTTCGAGGTGCAGAGCGAGGTGGCCCAGCAGATCACGGGCGCGCTCAAGCTGGCTTTGTCGCCCGAGGAGAAGGAGCGAGTCGAGAAGAAGGCCACCGGCGACGTCGACGCGTACAACATGTACCTGCTCGGCCGGTTCCACGCCAACAAGTGGGCCGAGGCCGACGTGCTCAAGGGCATCGAGTACTTCCAGAACGCCATCGCCAAGGATCCCGCGTACGCCGTGGCGTATGCCGGCCTGGCCGATGCCTACGAGCTGCTGAGCATCGGGTTCAGCTCCAAGCCGCCGGCCGAGTACCTCGCCCAGGCCAAGGCGATGGCGCTCAAGGCACTGGAGATGGACGACAGCCTGGCCGAGGCCCATACGTCGCTGGCCTATGCGCGCTGGCTGGGCGATCTCGACTGGGTGGGCGCGGAAAAGGAGTTCAAGCGCGCGCTCGAGCTCAAGTCGAGCTACGTGATGGCCCACGAGTGGTACGCGGAGTACCTGGTGTCCCTCGGCCGGAACGACGAGGCCGTAGCCGAGATCAAGAAAGCCCAGCAGCTCGACCCCTTGGCCGTGCCGGTGACCCGCGCGGTGGGCTGGGTGCTCTACTTCGCGCGCCGCTACTCCGAGGCCGAAGACGAGCTGCGCAAGGCGCTCGCCATGAACGCCGATTTCCTAGGTGCCCGGCTGGTACTGTGGTGGGTCCAGGTGGTCCAGCGGGAGTACCCGGAGGCGATCGCGGATATCAAGCGCGAGATGGACAAGCCCGGGCTCAAGACGGTCAAGAAGCTGATGCTGGCCTACGTCAACGCCGCCGCGGGGAACCGCGAGGAGGCCAGCGGCCTGCTGTGGGAGCTCGAGGCCAAGCTGGTGAGCGAGAATCGGCTCGCGCTCATGGCAGCCATGGTGTTCGCGGCCCTGGGCGAGAAGGACCGCGCGTTCGAGCGGCTCCAGCTCGCGTTCCAGATCCGCGAGCCCGGGCTCCTGTTCCTCAAGGTCGCG
>DATEJD010000320.1:0-2100 GCA_035278325.1 Gemmatimonadales bacterium
GACGCTGCCGACGGTCGCGTGGCCAGTCGATGTGCCCAGCCATCAGGCCTATCCCGAGTACCCCGGTGGGACGAGCATCGCGGGCGCGGCCAATCTGTGCGGCGCTCCCGCACTGTTCCTGCCGAACGGGTTCGGCGAGGCGGGCCTCCCCACCAGCCTGCAGCTGACCGGGCGGGCCCGGAGTGAGGTCACCCTGCTCCAGCTTGGCATGCACTTCCAGGCGTGCACCGGCTTTCACCGGCAACGCCCCCCGGGATTGTGACCCTCACGCACCCGCGGTTATATCTTCGCTCCACTCTGACGCCATCGCAGGAGCGCGCGTGACCGCCTCAGTATTGCCCCCGTCTCCGGCCGCTTTCGCCAAGGCCACGTGGGACGACGTCGTCCCCTACTTCGACGACCTGCTCGAGCGCCCGCTCGACCCCGGCACGGTGCAGGGCTGGCTCCAGGCCTGGTCCCGGCTGGAAGAGCTGGTGACCGAAGCCGCGGCGCTCGCGATGATCGCCTATACCATCGACACGTCCGATCCGGAGAAGGAGAGGGACCACCTTCGCTTTTCTACCGAGATCATGCCCAAGATGGAAGAGCGGAGCGTCGAGCTCGCGCGGCGGTTCGTGGCCCTGGGCTACACCTCGCCCGAGCTCGCGACCACGCTGGCCCGCTTCCGCACCTCCATCGAGATCTTTCGGGAGGCCAACGTCCCGATCTTCTCCGAGCTGGAGGAGCTGAGCGCGCGCTATCAGCGGATCACCGGCTCCATGACGGTCGAGTGGGAGGGCGTCGAGCGGCCGCTGCCGCAGCTGCAGCCGTTCCTCAAGAGCCCCGACCGGGCCGTCCGAGAGCGGGCGTTCCGGGCCTCCACGCAGCCCTACATCGAGGAGCGTGGGGCGCTGGCCGGGTTGTTCGACCGGATGTTCCAGCTCCGGCAGCAGGCCGCGCGGAACGCGGGGTTCGCGAATTTCCGCGACTACATCTTTCCCGCCAAGTTCCGCTTCGACTACACGCCGGCCGACGTGGAGCGGTTCCACGAGGCGGTCGAGCAGCGGGTCACGCCCGCGGTCGAGCGGGTGCTCGAGCAGCGCCGCCGCCGGCTCAAGCTCGACGTGCTGCGCCCGTGGGACCTGGCCGTCGATCCCTACCGCGCGACGCCGCTCCGGCCGTTCGAGACGGTCGAGCAGTTCGTGGGCACCGCCCGCCATGTCTTCGACCGGGTCGATCCCACGCTCGGCGGGCAGTTCCAGACCATGATCGACGAGCAGCTGCTGGATCTCGACAGCCGGAAGGGCAAGGCGCCGGGTGGCTACTGCGAGACGCTCCACTTCCGAGGGCGGCCCTTCATCTTCATGAACGCGGTGGGCCTGGTGGACGACGTCATGACCCTGCTGCACGAGGCCGGACACGCGTTCCACGCGTTCGCGTCGCACCGCCAGCCGCTCATCTGGCAGCGTCACCCGGGCTCGGAGGCCGCCGAGCTCGCGTCGATGTCCATGGAGCTGCTCGCGTCGCCGCATCTCGCCAAGCCTACCGGCTACTTCTCGCCCGAGGATCACCTGGGCGCCTGGCTCGAGCACCTGGAGGACGTGCTGCTCAGCCTGGTCCACATCGCATCCGTGGATGCGTTTCAGACCTGGATCTACACCAGCCCCGACGGAGGCGACGCCGCCGCGCGGGACGAGGCCTGGCTCCGGATCCGCACCCGGTTCGAGCGCGGCGTGGACTGGAGCGGCCTCGAGACCGAGCGGATCGCGCGCTGGTACCGCCAGCTCCACATCTTCATGTACCCGTTCTACTACATCGAGTATGGCATCGCCCAGCTCGGGGCACTCCAGATCTGGCGCAACAGTCTCCGGGATCACTCCGCCGCCGTCGCGCGCTATCGCGAGGCGCTGGCCCTGGGCGCGGTCCGGAGCCTGCCCGAGATGTACCGGGCGGCGGGTGCCAAGCTCACGTTCGATGCGGAGCTGATCGGGGAGTTGGTCCGTCTGGTCGAGGAGCAGATCGAGCAGATCCGCGCACAGTTGCCGGCGGCGGCGTAGCCGGCCGGGGTCGGGGTCGGGGTCTACGGCTGCGCACGAGGGGCGGGAGTCACCCTGAACGCAG
>DATEJD010000321.1:0-2285 GCA_035278325.1 Gemmatimonadales bacterium
CATCGAACCCGAGCACGCCGGTGTTGAGGACGAGGTGGTAGTTGACCGGATCGTTCCAGTCCCGCCGGTAGTACTCCCGGAGATACCGCTCCCGCATCCTGTCGGTCCGGTCCAGCACCGCCGCGGCCTTGTCCCCCGCGCAGCCGAGCCGGTCCGCCGCCACCTGGATGCGGAACGCGCGCGGGGCCACCAGCTTCACGTGCAGCGCGTCGGCCTCGCGGGAGAGCACGGCGGGCGCCGCGCGGCCCACCAGCACCACCCTCCCTTGCGCGGCCACCTCGGCGACCACCTTCTCGGTGATCCTGACCAGGTCGGTCTCCGGCACGTCCACCACGGCGCCGGCCGATTCGGGCGGGGGGAACACGTCGGGCGAGGCGGCGGCAAGGGTGCGCGCCAGCCGCTCCACGAAGGTCGACACCCGCTCCTCCCGCTCCGCCACGTGCTCGGGCGAAAGCCCCGCCCGCGCGGCCACCTGCTCCACCAGCTCGTTGTCCACCACCCGCCAGCCCAGCCGCTCGGCCACTTGCCGGGCCACTATGGAGCCACCGGCGCCGAACTGGCGGGAGATCGTGATGAGCATGACCGCTATTATGGACGATAAGGCGATAGGGCGATAGGGCGAGAGGGGGACGGAAGGACGGAAAGAGGGAAGGACGGAAGGACCTCCGGCACGAGCACGCGGCAGGTCCTTCCGCCCTTCCGTCTTTCCGTCTTTCCGTCCTGTAGGTCCCTCGCTGCGCTTGGGATGAGGGGCGATGATCGTCAGACGGTCGGGCGGTCGGGCGGTCGGATCTGCTCGGCGACCGCCTCCAGCGACGGCAGCTCCACGCCCACCTCACTGCCCTGACCCGCAACGGGCGCTTCATCCGGCGCCCCTTCCGACCGCCTGACCGCCCGACCGTCCGCCCGCCGGAATTCCCCCGTCCGACCGCTCATCCGTCTGAATTCGGCCGTCCATCCGACCGACCGCCGAACCACCCGCAGTCTCCACGTCACGCCCCACGCCACCACCAGGCATACGAGCCCACCGCTCGCGATCGCGGTTCGCACGCCGAAGTGCTCCGCCACCCACCCCGCCTCGAGCGATCCGAACGGCGCCATGCCGAGCACGACGAACGAGTAGAATCCCATGACCCGGCCGCGGAGGTAGTCGGGGGCCTGCGTCTGCAGCGTCGTGTTGGCGGCGATCCCGGCCAGCGCCATCAGGGAGCCGGCCAACGTGAACAGCAGCACCGCCGACCAGAAGTTCGGCGCGAGCGCCGCCGCCGTGATCGCCACCGCGAACAGCAGTGACGAGCCGATCACGAGCGTCGCCCGGCGGCTCCGTCCCCCGACCCCCGCCATGAAGAGCGCGGCGGCCGCCGCCCCGACGCCCACCGCCGACATGAGGGCCCCGTACCCGTCGGCGCCCAGGTGCAGCGCGTCGCGCGCGAAGACCGGCATCATGGGAATGAAGGAAAAACCGAACACCGCGAAGGTCGCGATGATGATGACGACGGCCCGGGGCCAGCGATTGCCGAACACGTAGGCAAACCCCTCCCGCATTGCCTCCAGCGCCGACGCGTGCTCCCCTCGCGGCCTCGGCTCGACCCGCATGACCACGAGCCCGTAGATGACGGCCAGATAGCTGGCCGCGTTGGCGAAGAAGCACGCCGCGAGCCCGAGCGTCGAGATGAGGAGCCCGGCGATCGCCGGCCCCACCACCCGCGCCACGTTGAACGCGCTCGACCCCAGCGCGATCGCATTCATGAGGTCCTCGCGCCCCACGATCTCCGCGATGAGCGCCTGCCGAGTGGGCACCTCGAACGCCGCGAGCGTCCCGAAGAACACGGCGAGGCCCATGACCCAGTGCACCGTGATCCGGTCCAGCACGATCAGCGTGCCCAGGGTGAGTGCTTCACACACCATCAGGCACTGAAGAACGAGCACCAGCCGGTGCTTGTTGACCCGGTCCGCCACCACCCCGCCGTACAGCGTGAACAGCAGGATCGGGAGCGTCCCCAGCGTGGTGACCAGACCGACCTGGAAGGCGGAGTCGGTGAGATGAAGCACCAGCCACCCGGACGCAACCGTCTGAATCCAGGTCCCGCACAGCGAGACGAACTGTCCGATCAGAAACAGCCGGAAGTTCCGGTGGCGGAGGGCAGCGAGGAAGTTGGGAGCGGGCACCGCGAAAAGCTAAGAAGGTGAGCGGTGAGCGGTAAGCGGTAAGCGGGGAGCGGGAGGCGGTGAGCGGGGAGGCGAGTCACCCTGAGCGAAGCGAAGGGGGCATGGCCCAACGCATG
>DATEJD010000322.1:0-4380 GCA_035278325.1 Gemmatimonadales bacterium
CTGGGTCGGCGCGCGCGCGCTGCGATTCGATCCGGTGACCGTGGCCGACGGCATGACCTCGATCCGGCGCGGCTACACCACGCGCGAGCTCGAGGATCTGCTCGGCGAGGCCGGCGTGCGCGCCACGGTCGAGCGGCGGCCGGGCTACCGGCTGGTCGCCACCTGGCGTCCCGGGGAGGCGTGATGCGCACGGTGGACGCCACCCGCATGCGCGCGCCCGCGGCCCGGGTGCTCGAGGCCGCGGTCGACGTGGAGCGCTGGCCGGCGTTGCTCCCGCACTACCGCTGGGTCCGCCGGCTCGAGCGCAACGGCGACGGCGGCCTGGTCGAGATGGCGGCGTGGCGGCCGTTCGGCCCGCTCAAGTACCCCACCTGGTGGGTGTCGGAGATGTGGGTCGATCGAGCCATGCCCGCGGTGCATTACCGTCACGTGCGCGGGATCACCACCGGAATGGATGTGGTGTGGCAGATAACCCCGGTGGGCGAGGAGACCGACGTGACCATCGTGCACGACTGGACCGGGCCCCGATGGCCGCTGATCGGCGGACCGGCGGCCTCGTGGGTGATCGGGCCCGTGTTCATCCACGGCATCGCGTCGCGGACACTGGCCGGCATCCGGCGGGCAGTGGAGACGGCAACATGAGCGCGGCGGAGAGGGTGAGATGAATAACGGGCGGCGGGTCGTGGTCACCGGGATCGGCGCGATCACCCCTATCGGGCTTGGCGTCGAAGGGCTGTGGGAGGGGCTCCGGCGGCGGACGTCGGCGGTGCGCTGTATCACGCGGTTCGATCCCACCGTGTTCAAGTCGCGCATCGCGGGCGAGGTGCCCGAATTCGTCGCGTCGGACCACATCGAGGAGCGCCGGGCCCGCCGGCTCGATCGCTACTCCCAGTTCTCCATCGCCGCGACCCGCATGGCTCTGGCCGACGCGGCGCTGGACCTCGCGCGCGAGGACCCCGACCGGATCGGCGCCATGATGGGCACCGCGCTCGGCGGGGTGGCCCACGGCGAGCGGAACTACCACGCGTTCCTCACCCAGGGTCCGCGCGCGGTCGATCCCGCGCTCGCGCTCACCGTGTTCGCCGGCGCGGCCAGCTGCAATATCGCCATCGAGTTCGGCTGCACCGGGCCCAACTCCACCAACGGGATGAGCTGCGCGTCGGGCGCCATCGCCATCGGCGACGGGTTCCGCGCCATCGTCCGCGGCGATGCCGACGTGATGATCACCGGCGGCGCGGAGGCGCCCCTGGCCCCGCTCTGTTTCGGTGCCTTCGCGATCATCCGCGCCATGTCCACCCGCAACGACGACCCGGCCCACGCCAGCCGGCCGTTCGACGCGGGCCGGGATGGCTTCGTGATGGCGGAGGGCGCGGCGGTGCTGGTGCTGGAGGAGCGCGGCCGGGCGCTGGCACGCGGCGCGCCCATCTATGCGGAGGTGTGCGGGTACGGCCTCACCAACGACGCGCACCACATGACCGCGCCGCGGCCGGACGGCAGCCAGGCCGCGCGCGCGATGCGGAACGCGCTGGCCGAGGCCCACGTCGCGCCCGGCGAGGTGGGGTATATCAACGCGCACGGCTCCTCGACCCCACTCAACGATCCGACCGAGACGTCCTCGATCAAGCAGGTCTTCGGCGAGGCGGCGTACCGGGTGCCGCTGAGCGGGACCAAGGGGTACTACGGCCACGCGCTCGGCGCGAGCGGCGCCATCGAGGCGGCCATCTGCGCGCTGGCCGCGCGGCGGCGCTGGCTCCCGCCGACCGTCAACCTGGAGACCCCCGATCCGGCCTGCGATCTGCCACTGCTGGTCGGCGAGGGCCGGGACCTCGCGCCCGACGTCCTGCTCAGCAATTCCTTCGGCTTCGGCGGCATCAACGCGGCGCTGGTGTTTCGGCGCGGGGACGCCTAGATTCGCGCCCGTCCCTTCCTCGACAAAGGATCGCTGATGCCTTCGCTCCTGCGCCGCTCGATTGCGGAAGCCCTCGGCACGTTCGCCTTCGTCTTCATCGGCGTGGGCTCGGTCGCCGCCAAGTACTATCCCGATGCCAACTACGGCCTGTACGGCATTGCGACCGCCCATGCGCTGGCCCTCGCCATCATGATCACGGCCACCATGGCCATCTCCGGCGGCCATATCAACCCCGCGGTCACCATCGGGCTCCTGGTGGCCCGGCGGACCACGGGGCGAACGGCCGTGGCCTACATCATCGCCCAGCTCATCGGCGCCGTGCTGGGTGCGCTGGCCGTGAAGGCGATCTTCCCGATCGGTGTCACCCGCCCCATCGCGCTGGGCACGCCCGCGATCGCGAGCAACATCCAGATCGGCCAGGCCATCGGCCTGGAGGCCATCCTGACGTTCTTCCTGGTGTCCGCCGTGTTCGGCACCTGCGTCAACTCGGAGGCACCCAAGGTCGGCGGCTTCGCCGTGGGGCTGGTGGTGTGGTTCGACATCCTGGTGGGCGGCCCGCTCACCGGCGCGGCCATGAACCCGGCCCGCGCCTTCGGCCCGGCGCTGGTGGCCGGCCAATGGGTGGCGCATGCGGTGTACTGGGTGGGGCCCATCCTGGGCGGGATCCTGGCGGCGTTGCTGTGGGAGTGGGTGTTGCTGCCGCCGCGGCAGAGGACGAGTTAGGGCGATAGGGCGTTTGAGGACGATAAGGCGATAAGGCGATAGGGCGATAGGGGGTGCGGCAGCGGGCCTCCTCATCCCGAGCGCAGCGAGGGACCTTCTCCGCGGGTATCGAAGCCCGTTCGAGAAGGTCCCTCGCTGCGCTCGGGATGAGGCACTCACCTGCTCCCGCGTCCTATCGCCCTATCGTCCTATCGCCCTATCGGCCTATTGGCCTATCGGCCCTCAGCGCTCTTCTCGCCCTCCGGACCAACCCCACCAAATACCCCACCAGAATCACGGGCGCGACAATGTACGCGGCCACCAGGTAGCCGACGTTGTGGGGTGGCTCAGCCGGCAGCATCGGCGGCCTCCTCCCTGACCTCCTCCGCGAGGCCCAGCCCGTAGCGGAGCGTCACCAGCCCGACGTACAGCGCGGTGAACACCAGTGTCGAGATCAGCAGGGTGCGGAGCATCTCCGGCGGCAGCGAGGGGGCGCTCGGCTTGAGCACCACCGGTTGCGGGTGCAGCGTGCGGAACAGGTAGACGCTCAGGTGGATGAACGGCACGAGCAGCATGCCCAGGATCCCCACCACCGCGCTGAAGCGGGCCCGCTCGGCCTTGTCGTGCACCGAGGCGCGGAGCGCCAGATAGCCTATAAAGAGGAAGAAGAGAAACAGCGTCAGGGTGAGCCGCGCGTCCCAGGTCCACCAGGTGCCCCAGATGGGCTTGGCCCAGATCGGACCGGTCGTGAGCATCACCGCGCTGAACGCCACGCCCACCTCGGCCGAGCTGGCCGCGAACCGGTCGAGCCGCGGATCCATCAGCCACAGATAGAGCGCGCTGGTGATGCCGACCAGCGAGAATGCCATGAGCGCGCACCACGCCGCGGGCACGTGCAGGTAGAAGATCTTCTGCGCCATGCCTTGGCGCGCCTCGATCGGCGTGTAGGCCAGCGCGAGCACGTACACGCCGGCCAGCCCGATCAGGGCCGCGACGCTGAGCCGGAGCCCGCGCCGGATGAGCGTGCGCGCCGAGTCGGCCGCGGTCATTCGTCCACCACTGCGGCGAATGCCATCGTACACAGGGTCACGAACACCACGTCGTACACGGCAAGGAGTCTAAGCCAGCCCAGCATCTCGCTCAACGGACGCCCGGCCAGCAGCCGCGAGGTCACCTGCACCGCCCCGATGAGCGGCGGGACCATGAACGGCAGCAGCAGCACCGGCAGCATCAGCTCGGCGAACCGGGTCCGCACGGCCATGGCGCTGAAGATGGTGCCCACCGAGACGAAGCCGATGGTCGCGAGCACGGTCACGCCGATGATCCCCGGCAGCGCGGCCGTCAGGTCCACGTTGAAGAACAGCACGAACAGGGGCAGCGTCACCGCCTCCACCGCGCCGACGAACGCCAGGTTGGCCAGCAGCTTGCCCAGGAACAGCGAGCCTCGCGGCACGGGCGCGAGCAGGAGCCCGTCCAGCGCGCCGTGCTCCCGCTCGATGGTGAAGGCGCGGTTGAGCGCCACCATGGCGGCCAGCGCGAAGGTCACCCACAGCACGCTGGGCGCGAGATCGATGGCCGCGAGCGCGGTCGGGTCCCGCGCGAAGTTGAAGACCACCAGGACCAGCGCGGCGAATACGACCGCGGACAGGAGCGCGGTGCGGCTCCGGAGCTCCGCCCGGATATCCTTCCCCGCGATGACGAGGGCCAGCCGGAGCGCGTCAGGCACCGATCCACTCCCGGTAGCGGGGGAGGAACGCGGTGAGCGGTCC
>DATEJD010000323.1:0-2750 GCA_035278325.1 Gemmatimonadales bacterium
TCGATTCGGAGCGGTGGATCGGCCAGCGGGTGTTCCTGGGCATCGGCGTCGTCGCGCTGCTGATGGCGGCCGGCTACCTGCTCAAGCTGAGCTTCGATCGCAACTGGATCTCGCCGGCAATGCGGTGCATCGGCGGGTCCGCTGCCGGCCTGGCCGTGGGTGCGCTCGGCTGGCGGCTCGAGCGGAAGTACCGGACCTACGGTGCGGCGCTGATCGGCGCGGGCGCGGGCATCATCTACCTGAGCATCTGGGCGGCGTGCAAGCTCTACGGCGTGCTGCCGTCGGCCAGCGGCATCGTGGGGCTCGCGCTGGTGTCGGTGGCGCTGGCCATGATCGCCTACGCCATCAACGTCGAGGCCCTGGGCGTCACCGCGGCGCTGGGCGCCTTCTTCGCGCCGATTCTCCTGGGCCAGCGGCAGGCCAGCGCGGATCTGCTGCTGCTGTACCTGTTCTTCATGGCGTGCGGGCTGGGCCTGGTCGCGGCGCGGCGGCAGTGGCGCATCGCCACCCTGGTCGTCGCCGCGAGCTACTTCGGGGTCGGCACGGTGGGCGGAGCGGACCACGCCCAGCCGTGGGGTGTGCTGCTGTATGGGCTGGTGGGCGGCGCCGCCGGGCTCTATCTGGGTCTCCGCGAGCAGTGGTGGGAGACCCGTCTCCTCACCTTCTCGGGCGGGTGGACCCTGGTGGCCGCAGCCTCGGAGCGGATCCACCAGCATTGGGCGGTGCTCGCCGCGGGCATCGTCCTGTCGGCTCCGGTGTGGTGGCATGCGCTGCGCCGTCCCCAGATCGTGCCGCTGCATCTGGGCCCGCGCGGCGCCGGGCCGGGGTGGTCGGCCGGCGAAGCCCTGTATTTCTTCGTGACCCCGCTGCTGCTCGGCTGGGCAGTCCATGGTCTCAACGGGCGATACTTCGATGCCCGGCCGTGGCTCACGCCCGCCATCGTGGCGGTACCGTATCTCCTCGCGGGCTACACCCGGGCGCGACCGGCGTTCGCCGTGGTCGGCGCGGCAGCGCTGGGCATCGCCGCAGTGCAGCGGTGGGAAGGGGTGCCGCAGGTGTGGGCCTTGCTCGCGCTCGCGGTCGTGTGGGCGTCGCTCGATCTCTGGCTGGGCCGCACCGATGGCCGGTGGTACGGACTGCTCACCCTGATGGCCGCGCTCCAGCAGCTGTTCGACGGCGCGGCCGGCATCCGGCGGGCGGACGACCAGGCCTTCGTAGGATCCTGGGCCTGGGCGCTCTGGGGGTCGATCGCCGTGACCGTCGCGTTCGCCTTGCGCCTCTGGCGCGTCGAGGGCGGGCGGGAAGACACCCGTCTCATTCGCTCGGGTCTCTGGGTGGTGTCGGGAGCCATGGCGCTGTTCGGCGTCACCGGCGAGCTCCGGCGCTTCTTCGAGCTCCGCACCCTGAGTCAGGAAACGGCGACCCTCGCGTCGGGGCTCGCGGTCAGCGCCTGGTGGCTGCTCTTCGCGGCGGCGCTGGTGGGCATCGGCTTCCGCCTGACGCTCCAACCGGCCCGCGTCGCCGGGCTGGCCGTGGCCGGCCTGGCGGTGCTCAAGGTGGTCTTCTTCGATCTGTCCTCGCTGGACGCCTTGTATCGAGTCGGCTCGGTGTTCCTGCTCGCGCTCGTGGCGCTCTCGCTGGCGTATCTCTACTACCGGTACGACCGGAGCGAGCGCGCATGACCCGCCGCTGCTCTCCACCCATGCTCAGTCGGAGCTCGTAGCCTCCAACCATGCCGGACCCTGCTTTTCTCACCGTCCCCGAGCTCGGGCGGCTGCTCCGTCTTCGCCGGTTGTCCTCCGTCGAGCTGGTCACGGCCTGTCTGGATCGGCTCGAGCGGATCGGGCCGCGATATGCGGCCGTGGCCGAGCTGCTGCGGGAATCGGCTGTCGCGGAGGCGCGCGAGCGCGACGGCGAGCTGGCTCGCGGAAAGGATCGCGGGCCGCTGCACGGCATTCCGTACGGTGTGAAGCACCTGGTGGCGGTCGATGCGACGGTGGTCTCCCGGCTCCGCCGTCACGGCGCGGTCCTGTGCGCTACCCTCGCGATGGCGGACCTGGCGGTCGATGGTGGCGGGACGTCGCATGCCTCCCCGGCCGGGCGATCGCCGTGGGATCCCTCGCGCTGGTCGGGGGGATCGTCGAGCGGGTCGGCCGCGGCGGTTGCGGCCGGACTGCTGCCATTCACGCTGGGCTCCGAGACCTGGGGCTCGATCCAGTATCCGGCGGCCTTCTGCGGCGTGACGGGGCTCCGCCCCACGTTCGGCCGGATGAGCCGGCATGGGGCTCGGACGCTCAGCCGGACCATGGACAAGCTCGGGCCCATGGCGCAGACGGCCGAAGACTGCGGCGTCGTCCTGGCGGCCACCGCCGGCGCGGATCCCAACGACCCGTCGGCCCTCGCGCGACGATTTCAGGCCCCCCTGGCGCCGAGCGTGCGGCGCTACCGGCTCGGCATTCTTCGCGGGACGCTCGACGGCACTCAACCGGAGGTGCGGCGGAACTTCGAGTCGGCCCTCGCGGTCCTGCGCGATGCCGCCGAGCTGGTCGACGATCTGGTGCTGCCGGACTTTCCGTACGATGCGATGGCGGGCGCGGTGCTCGAGGCTGAGCTGGCGGACGCCCCGGAGCCCGGGGCCCCGCTTCCGGCAACCGCCGGGTCCGCGGAGCCCGGGGCCGCCGTGGGCGCCCGGGCCAGACGGGGCAGCCTGGCCCGCGACTACCTTCGCGCCCTCCGCCTCCGCCGACCCC
>DATEJD010000324.1:0-5505 GCA_035278325.1 Gemmatimonadales bacterium
CACCCGGGCTGCAATACCGGTCCTACGAGCACGTGAGCGCCGGAGCGCGGTCCCAGGGTTTCGTCTGCAAGTTGAGATCTTTGGCCGTTCACCACGGAAGCACGGAAGACACGGAGGATTCCGAGCCCCTTCACGCTCCTCTCATTCAGACGGAGGAGTTGGTCACTAGAGTTTTTGGGGTGGGGGCACCCCAAAAACTCTGCAGCAGAATCTGGCTTTGGGCGCGGGATGAGAGGAGGCTGGACTGGCACGGCGTCCTCCGTGTCTTCCGTGCTTCCGTGGTGAACGGCCAGAGATCTCAACTTGTAGACGAAACCCTGGGACCGTGCTCCGGCGCTCACGTGCTCGTAGGACCGGTATTGCAGCCCGGGTGCGGCGTTTCGGCACGCCCGGGCAGAAATCGATGGCATCAAACCGCGGAGTCCACGCCATCATCGGCCATGCTCCCCGGCGCCCTCTCCCGCCTCCCTTCCTCCTTCCCGCTCCGCCGCGCGCTGGCTCTCGCCCACCCCGGGGAACTCCTCGGCGCCTGGGTGCGCGTCTGCCGGTGGCCACTCCACCTGCGCGCGGGCGGATGCGCCCTCCTGGCCAGCTCCGATCTGGGCATCCTGCTCCGACGCGTGGGCCGGGTGCTGGTTCGGTCCGGCGAGCGGCCGGTGGCGCTCGCCGCCGATCAGCTCATCGCCTGGCGCACGCTGCAGATCGCGCTCGGCGCGCCCTTCCTGCCTCAGCTCCACGAGCTGCGCGAGCTCTACCCAGGGCTCCGCGTCGCGCGGGGCCGTATCGGCCTCCCGCTCGGCCGCGGCAGCGGAGCGGCGGCCCTTGCCTTCTGCGTGCGGGCCGGCGTCCCAGTCGCGGGCAGCTGGATCGAGTACGAGGCCGTAAGCTCTGGTTGACTCCCGCCCGCCGACGTCCGTAGGTTAGGACTCGTGCTGGCACTCAACCTCGCTCCGCTCTTCAGCTTCGGTGAGATCATCCGACGGCTCGCGGAGCTCCTCCGCATCGACGCCGAGGAGCTCACGCGTGCCTGTGCGCGGGTCATCGGCATCTGGCTCCTGGCCTGGATCGCCTACCGGGTGGTGGCGCTCGCGGCCCGGCGGATCGAGATCGCCGTGGACGACGGCGACGATTCGGTCACCACGCTCAGGGAGCGCAGGGGGCAAACCATCGCCCAGCTGCTCCGGAGCGTCGGGCGCGTGGTCGTCGTCACCATCGCGATCCTCCTCACGTTCAACGTTTTCATCGACATCGGGCCCATCCTGGCCGGGGCGGGCATCCTCGGCCTGGCGGTCTCGTTCGGTGCCCAGAGCCTGGTCAAGGACGTCATCAGCGGCTTCTTCATCCTGTTCGAGAATCAGTTCGCCATCGGCGACGTGATCGAGGTGGCGGGAAAGAGCGGTCTGGTCGAGAAGATGACCCTCCGGGTGGTTCAGCTGCGGGACGCCGAAGGGGTCATGCACGTGGTGCCCAACGGCGAGATCAAGGTGGTGAGCAACAAGACCCGCGGCTGGGCCCGGGCTGTGGTGGACGTGGGCGTGCCGTACGATGAGAACGTGGACCGGGCCATCGAGGTGCTGCGCGACGAGGCCGCGCAGTTCTCCACCGACAAGACATGGGGCTCCCAGCTCGATGGGCCGGTCGAGGTGCTGGGGGTCGAGTCGCTGGGCGACAGCGCCGTCGTGCTGCGCACGGTGCTGCGCACCCAGCCCGGCTCCCAGTGGAGCGTGGCGCGCGAGTTCCGCCGGCGGATCAAGAACCGGTTCGACCGCGAGGAGCTCGAGATTCCGTTCCCGTCGCGGCGGGTCCACGTGCGGGTCGAAGGCGGGCCGGGTCCCGATCCCATCGCCCACGCCGCCGGGGCCGCCGGCGGATGAGTCTCCGGCTCCACAACACCCTCACCCGCCGCGTCGAACCGTTCGTGCCGCTCCAGCCGGGGCGGGTCTCGCTGTACACGTGCGGCCCCACGATCTACAACTACGCCCACATCGGGAACTTCCGGACCTTTCTATTCGAGGACCTGCTGCGGCGTTGGCTCGAGGCCAGCGGCTACGAGGTCCTCCACATCATGAACCTGACCGACGTGGACGACCGGACCATTGCTGCGGCCCGCGAGAAGGGCGTGTCGCTTCGGGCCCATGTGGATCCGTTCGCGCGGGCGTTCGAGGAAGACCGCGACTGGCTCAGGATCAAGCCGGCCACCGAGCAGCCCCGGGCCACCGAGTACATCGGACCGATGATCGAGCTGATCCAGGGGCTGCTCGAGCGGGGCGTGGCCTACGTGGGTGAGGATGGCTCGGTCTACTTCGCCATCGCGCGGTTTCCGGCGTACGGTCGCCTGTCGCAGCTCGATCGCCGGGAGCTCCGGGCCGGTGCCAGTGAGCGGGTGAGCGCGGACGAATACAGCAAGGAGGACGCCCGCGACTTCGTGCTGTGGAAAGCGGCCAAGCCGGAGGATGAGGCGGTCGGGGCCGCGTGGGATGCGCCATTCGGCCGCGGCCGGCCCGGCTGGCACATCGAGTGCTCGGCCATGGCGCTCGAGCTCATTCGCCGGCGGTTCGGCACCGACGTGCTCGACATCCACGCAGGCGGGGTGGATCTCATCTTTCCTCATCACGAGGACGAGATCGCGCAGAGCTGCGCCTACACCGGGCAGGACGCCTTTGCCCGGATGTGGCTCCACGGCGAATTCCTCAACATCCGCGGCACTAAGATGTCCAAGCGCTTCGGGAACATCACGACCGCGCGCGACCTTCGCGAGGACGGTGTGGACCCGGGCGCGGTCCGGCTGCTCATGTTCCAGGTGCACTATCGGAAGCAGCTCGACCTGACCGACGAGGCGTTGGCCAGCGCGCGGGAAGGCTCCCGCCGCCTGGGCGAGTTCCAGAACCGCCTGTTCGCGGCCGCGGGACCAGCCGATGGCTCGGCCCTGGCCGAGGCGGCGGCGAAGTTGGAAGGCGAGCTGGCCGAGGCGCTGGACGACGATCTCAACGCGCCCCGCGCGGTCGCGGCCATGTTCGCCTTCGCATCGGCGGGGAACGCGGCGCTGGACGCGGGCGAGGCGGCCGGCCCGCGCGCCGTCGCCGCCTGGCGACGCGCGGAGGGGGTGCTGGGAATCACGTCGACCGTCGAATCGGTCAAGGTGGGGACCGCGGTCGATGCCCAGACCGATGCGGGCGAGCTGGCCGAAACTCCGCCGGCCGGCGCGGATCACGAGTCGCAGCGCAGCTGGGCCATTCGGTGGGCTGTCCGCCGCAAGGACGCCAAGGTCGCGCGAAACTTCAGCGAGGCGGACCGGATTCGCGGCCTGTTGAAGGGGGCCGGTTGGGAGGTGCGGGACAATCGGGACGGCTCGATCGAGGTGGTGCGGGCGGGCGGTTAGCTCGCCTCCGGCCCAGGGTCGAGCCCAGCCGGCACCACCATCTCGGTGCCGCCCTGCTCCAGGGAGCGCCGCACGGCCATCGTCGCCAGCAGGACTGCGATGCCGACCGAGGTCCCCGGGCCCGCGAAGGCGCGGGTCTCGACCTGCTGGACGAAGGCCCGGAGCATGCCCTCGTAGGACCGATCTACCCCGCCGCGCCTGCCGAGCATTCGATTCAGGACCGAATCCATGAAGTCCAGAGCGCGTCGGCCCGGCCCGCTCGCCGGGCGGATCCGGCCAGAGCCCGACCGCATCTCGTACGTTCGCCGGCCGGCTCGGACCGTCACCCGCTCGTGGGGCTGATCGGCTGACCGGACGAGACAGCGCGCCTGCCCACCGCCGTGAAACGTCAGGTGGGCCTGGACCTCGCGGAGCGATTCGCGGTGGCCGCTGACTGTGGCGATCTCGCGGTCGCTCAGGCGACGGACCAGGTCGAGGTGGGCGGCCAGCGCCACGAAGGGGTCCGAGTCGTCCGGGTCCAGGTCGACCGTGCTCTCCACCGCCAGCTCCCCTTCCGGGCTTTGCGCGAGCGCCAGTCGGAGCCGCTCGACGGGCTGCCACCACCACCGATGAAAGCCGACCATCACGGGGAGTCGCACCGCCCGCTCCGCCTCGCCGATCCACTCGGCTTCCTCGAGCGAGCTCGCCATGGGCGGCTCGAGCAGGACAGGGAGTCCCGCCCCAAGAGCGCTGACCGTCAGGCTCGCGCGCCTTTCCGGCGCGCCACCGACCAGCACCGCATCCACGACCCGCGCGCCGAGCATCGCCTCGACCGAGTCGAAGGCGCGGCAACCCGGAGCCGAGCGTGCGACACTCTGGCGCGGCTCGGGCAGCGGGTCGTACGCAGCGGTCAGCCGGGCGTTGGTCAGACGTGCGATGGCGGGGACGAAGTACCGCCGGGCGGTCGGTCCGCAACCCAGCAGACCGAGGAGAGTGGCGCCGCTCAGGGACGCTCTCCAGGGCTCGACCGCGGCCCGACGAGCTGCCGGCGGGGGGAGCGGGCTCTCCTGATGGCGTGCTCCGGGGATTAAGGGGGGTCCAGGTTGGAACGAGTGAAGAAGTTAGCGCTCCCCGCGCCGCCGGCAAACGCGGGGCAGCGGGCCATCCTGTCGGGTTGGCGGGTCGGGCGGCGTCCAGGGGTGGTGCGGTGGGGTCTTTCGACGCGCCACCCCATTGACTCTAGCCAACTTGCCCTCTATCATAGGAGTCTGTCTTGTTCGGCCTGTTCTAGGCTGGCGTAGCTCAACTGGCAGAGCACCCGCCTTGTAAGCGGGAGGTTAGGGGTTCGATTCCCCTCGTCAGCTCGGTGGCGCCGACACTCTCGATGAATAGGACCCCGCTCACTCGACGGCGGGGTTCTGTCTCAGATGAGGGTGAACTCGCGTCGAGGGTGAACTCGCGTGGAGGGTGGACTCGCGTGAGCGGTGTAGTCGCGTGAGGGTGACTCGCAGGCGAGCGCACGTCGGTGGGGTGACCGAGTGGCTAATGGTAGCAGACTGTAAATCTGCCGGGCTCTGCCCTACGTAGGTTCGAATCCTACCCCCACCATGGGACAGTGGTTGATCGCGGATCGCGGGTCGAAGGTGGATGGAACGGGGGACTGGCTGGTCAGACAGGAGCGGGGTCAGGCGGGAGGCGCGTGGCGGCCCCTGAATCCAACGGCGTACGGCTCTCCTGCGGGTGTAGCTCAGTTGGTAGAGCATCAGCCTTCCAAGCTGAGGGTCGCGGGTTCGAGTCCCGTCGCCCGCTCTGAGACGAAGAGGGTCGCTCGCGTAGCTCAGTCGGTAGAGCGCATCCTTGGTAAGGATGAGGTCACCGGTTCAATCCCGGTCGCGAGCTTGAGATCGGACGATAGGACGATAGGACGATAGGGCGATAGGAAAAAACGGGCGAGACGGACCACCTATCGTCTTATCGCCCTATCGTCCTATCGGCGAACACAAGGCACTCAACACGGACATCGGGACTAGGACACATGGCCAAGGCCAAATTCGAGCGGACCAAGCCGCACGTGAACGTCGGGACGATCGGGCACGTGGACCACGGGAAGACGACCCTGACGGCGGCGCTGACCAAGGTGTCGGCCG
>DATEJD010000325.1:0-8216 GCA_035278325.1 Gemmatimonadales bacterium
CTCACACGTTGCTCCGAACCGCTGCCCTGATCGGGGTGGCGGCAGTTGCGCTCGGCGCGGGGATGCTATGCCGTGTGACTGGAATCGTCTCGTTCGCGGGGCTCGGGCTCGGGCTCTTCGCGGTGGGGGACGCGCGGTTCCCGCGCGCCGTGCTGGTCCGCCGCGGCGCCGCGGCGGGCTTCGGCGCCCTGCTCGTCCTGGGTCTCGGCCTGTGGCGCGTCGGTGGGACGGCGCTGGTCGGCAGGACGGCGCTCCTCCCCGCGAGCCTCGCGTATCACGTGGCGACGCGGCCCAACGCCGGCCTGCAACGCATCTACGCGCTTGTCTCCAGCCTCCAGACGTTCGCGCTGGTGCTGCTACTGGTCCTGCGTCCACCGTGGGATGGCGGGATTCGTCTGGCCGCGGTCTGGTTCGCGGCGTCTGCCCTGCCGTTTCTCTTCGGCCACGAGTCGCGCTACTACGCCCCGTCACTCCTTCCGCTCGCGGTGCTCACGGCGGTCGGGCTGCGCCGCCTGGCGGACCTCGTGCCCGGAATACGGCGCGAGTGGGGTTGGGTGGCCGTGCTCGCCGTGCTCGTGCTGGTGAACCGCTCGCTCTTTTCGCCCCTCATGGTCTCCGACGTCGATGAGCCGCAGCTCCTGGCCGTGGTGGATGGGCTCGAGCAACGCAGTCCTGGAGCGACGTATCTCATCCCATGGGGTTCGGATTACAGCCTCCTACGCTTCGCCTTCCCGGCGGAGCGGATCCGGCTCTGCTTCAGCGACACGCAGGAGTGGGGGTATGCCCGGTCGGGGGACCAACACCTGCTTGGGTGGTGGGCGGGGCCCGACCACTACTCAGGCTCACCCGCGGCGCTGGACAGCCTGCCACAGCCCTGGTATTACATCGGCTGGACGTACATCCCGTCCATGCTCCGCCTCCGGGGCCTCCTGCAGCGCCTCGGCCTCCACATCCTGGATGATCCACGCAAGCTCGGGCTGCACGACCACCTCGCCAGCAGTTGGATCTGGTATGACCGCGCACTGTCGCTGCAGCCAGTGGAGCAGCGGGGGCAATATCATGTCTACCGTGTCCTTCCACACCCATTGCAGCTGGGAGGTGGCTGAGTACGAGGTCACCTCCGTAGATCACCGGGCTGAGTGGGTGGCGGGCTGTCGCGCTGGTCTGCATCTTAGGCCTTCCAGGATCCCACCGCGAAGGAGACAGAATGGCATCGAATGGCCGGGCCGGTGGGAGGCCAACGGTGGATCCCGTGGAGCAGGGCCAGAACGCAGGAAACGTGTCGCGCCGAGCGATGCTGGAGAGGTCTGTGGCCGCGGCGCTCGCCACCACGCTGGGGCTCGGGTCCTGGACAGAACGGCTCTCGAGCACAGCCGTCAAGACGGACCTCAGTCCCGACGATGCCCTGAAGCGCCTGATGGACGGCAACGCGCGGTATGCGGCGGGGAAGCTGACCTCGTTCCAGGAGGATCTCCAGCTCCTCAAGCAGCAGACGGCCGAGAAACAGGAGCCGTTCGCGGCGGTGCTCTCGTGCGCGGATTCCCGGGTGCCGGTCGAGATTGCCTTCGACCAGACGATCGGCCACGTGTTCGTCACGCGGGTGGCCGGCAACATTGTCACGCCCGAGATCATCGGGAGTCTCGAGTACGGCGTGGCCGTGCTCGGCACCCGAATCCTTATGGTGCTCGGCCACGGATCCTGCGGGGCGGTGAGCGCCGCGATCGCAGCCAAGGACGTGCCCGGACAGATCAGCGCGCTGTACCAGCACATCCGACCGGCAGTGGACCAGGCAGGCTCGGATCTCAACGCCGCCATCCGGGCTAACGCTCGAATTCACGCCCGCCTCCTACAGGAGGCCTCCCCCGTGATCGCCCGCGCCGTCAAGCAGGGAGGCCTCAAGGTGGTCGCAGCGTACTATGAGCTCGCCACCGGCGTCGTCACGCTTCTGGGTTAGGTATACCCGGGCGGGACGCCTCGGAGTCGCGTTCAGCTGCGAGTGTAACACGCGAGTTCGTGCCACCGGCTGCCAGAGTTTGCCGGCCTGGATGCCGGACGTTGCCGGGCCTTACTCGCTCACATGCCGGAGTTTGCCGGAGTCCTGCCAAGAGATCCCTTCACGGCTGCCCGACTGGCGACCAGGTCCCCGCCAAACCATTTTTGGGCACTCTCCCTCTGGCGACCAACTTTGGCCGACCTCCAAGCCCGACTTCAGGACGCCCTGGTCGATCGCTACAGCCTCGACCGCGAGCTTGGCGCGGGCGGGATGGCGACGGTCTATCTGGCGCACGACCTCAAACATGATCGCAAGGTAGCCATAAAGGTCCTCCGCCCCGAGCTGGTCCACGCCCTCGGGCCCGAGCGCTTTCTGCGCGAGATCGCGACCACCGCCAACCTGCACCATCCGCATGTCCTGCCGTTGTATGACTCCGGGCGTACGGCGGAATCTTCCGGCGCTCTCCTGTATTACGTCATGCCTTTCGTCGAAGGGGAATCGCTGCGCGACCGGCTGAAGCGCGAGAAGCAGCTCCCCCTCGACGCCGCGCTACGCATCGCGCGCGAGGTAGCGGACGCCCTGAGCTACGCGCACGCACACGGGGTGATCCATCGCGATATCAAACCGGAGAACATCCTGCTCGAGAGCGGCCACGCGCTGGTGGCGGACTTCGGTATCGCGCGAGCAGTAAGCACCGCCGGAGCCGACAGACTCACCGACACGGGACTGGCGCTCGGGACGCCGGCGTACATGAGCCCGGAGCAGGCGGCGGGAGACAGGGATGTAGACGGGCGAACCGATCTCTACTCCCTCGGCTGCGTCCTCTACGAGATGCTGGCGGGGCAGCCGCCATTCTCCGGCCCCACCGTTCAGAGCATCGCTCATCAGCATCTTACCGCGACCGCGCCTCCGATCACCCAGCTCCGGCCGGCGGTGCCGGGCATGGTCGCAGCAGCCCTCGAGCGGGCGCTGGCCAAGAACCCTGCCGATCGCTTCAACCCGGTCGGCCAGTTCGCCGAGGCGCTCTCCTCGCAACAGCCACTCCCGCCTCCCGCGATTCCGAAGGGTTCGCCGCGGCGGCGGATGATGATCGCCGGCCTAGCAATTCTCGGCGCCATCGCGGCGGCCGTGCTCCTGGGCCCGCGCGTCGGCCACGGCGATTCCGCATTCACCATAGGCCAGACCGTGCAGGTCACCCGCGATCCGGGGCTGGAGGTCGATCCCGCGCTCTCACCCGACGGCAGTCTCGTCGCGTACGCTGCGGGTCCGCCTACTCGGATGCAGATTTTTGTGCGCCAGGTCGGTGGCGGGCGCACCATCGCTCTGACCTCTGACTCCTCTCAGGGGTACCGCTGGCCTCGGTGGTCGCCAGATGGGTCGCGAATCGCGTATCAGGGCGAAGACGGCATCGCGGTGGTGCCGGCGCTCGGGGGGCAACCTCGGCTTGTGGTGCGGCTCGAAGCTCAGCCCGCGGAGTCAACCACGAGCGCGTTCACCCGGCTCAGTGGATTCGCGTGGTCGCCGGACGGGCGCCGGATCGCCTACAGCACCGGCATCGGGCGCGACATCACCGTGGTACCAGTCGAGGGAGGGGCAGCCACCCACCTCACCGGGGTGCGTGACGTCCACTCGCTGAGCTGGTCCCCCGACGGGACCCGGCTCGCGGGCGTATCGGAGAATCCAGACTTCGTCTTTGGCAGTGTCTATTTCGGAAATGAGTTCCCCTCTTCCATCTGGGTGCTGCCCGTGAACGGCAGTCCTCCCATCCGGGTGACCGCAGACCAGCATCTGAACGATAGCCCGCAGTGGGCCCCGGACGGACGGCATCTGTTCTGGGTCTCGGACCGGGGTGGGAGCCGAGACGTCTACCGAGTCCGCCTCGATGCATCGGGCGCGCCGACCGGCGAGCCGGAACGGCTCACCACCGGCGCCGACGCCCACACGATCAGCCTCTCCGCTGACGGGCGACGACTCGCCTATGCGCGCTTTCGCACGTTTTCCAACATCTGGTCCATACCCGTTCCAACCTCAGGGGCTGTGTCGATCGCCGGGGCCCGGCCGGTGACGACGGGCGACCAGACGATCGAGGTCGTCGATGTCTCCCGGGATGGGCGCTGGCTGGTGTTCAACTCGGACCGCAATGGCAGCTGGCAGATTTACAAGATGCCGGCGGCCGGAGGAGAAGCGATTCAGCTCACCACCGATTCGGCCGGCGCTTACGGCCCTGCCTGGTCACCGGACGGGCACCAGATTGCGTTCCACTCCATACGTACCGGGAATCGCGATCTCTACACGATGGCGGCGGACGGATCCGGGGTAATCCAACGTACCAGCAGCCCGGCGCACGAGCTCGACCCGGCGTGGTCGCGGGACGGACACGAGCTGGTCGCAATGGTCATCCCGGCCGTCCAGAAGTCCGGAGGTGCTTCGAAGTACCTTGCCGCCTCGACGTTTATTCTCGTTCCGCTGGATGGGAGCGCGATGCGGACCATCCCGGTCTCAGGAGATTTCGCGCACTGGTCACCGACCGAGGATCTGATCGCCTTCCATAGTCCGGCGGGCCTGCAGGTCATGTCACCCGCCGGCGCCTCACGCCTGATCGTGCCGAACACGTCGACGGGCGAAGAGGCCTTCTTCGCTGCGTGGTCGCCCGACGGGAAGACCGTCTACTATGTAGCCAAGGGTCCACTCGGGTCGTCGATCCGGTCGGTACCGGTGACGGGTGGTTCTTCCCGACTGCTGGTGAGATTCGACGACCCCACCCGCCAGCATACCCACTACGGCTTCAGCACCGACGGCCGAACGTTCTACTGCACCATCGGATCGCAAGAAAGCGACATCTGGGTGGCGCAACTGGAGGCGCGGTGACCCGGAGGGCCCCCAAGAAAAAGGCCACCGTTTTCACGGTGGCCATTGCCCCTCCTGGGCTCGAACCAGGACTCTCCTGATCCAGAGTCAGGCGTGTTGCCAGTTACACCAAGGGGCAGTACTACCTTCGATTGTCATGGAGCTGAGGGGGATCGAACCCCTGACCTCTGCAGTGCGATTGCAGCGCTCTCCCAGCTGAGCTACAGCCCCAGAGATCCGTCCCGCGAAGGCGCGAAAACTAGCGGCCGGGCGGACCTGAGTCAACGTTTCCGCCGGCGCGTGCCGGGACCGAAAGCCGGCTGCGGACCGCTGGTTAACCGCCTAGCGGACAAGCGCTTCGTGATCCGCCGGGCCCGGCGTCGACGAGCCGCATCACCGCGCTCCCGGTCGGGTCCTCCATATCATGGCCCATGGACCTGACCAGTGGCACACCGCTCTGGCCGACGCTGGTCGGCATCCCAGCGGCCTATCCCAGCCTCCGTCGCGATCGTCGCTGCGACGTCGCCGTGATCGGCGGCGGGATCACGGGCGCCCTGGTGGCGCACCGGTTTGCCCGCGAGGGTATCCACGTGGTGCTGGTCGAGGCGCGTGAAGTCGCGCGGGGCAGCACCGCCGCCACCACCGCGCTGATCCAGTATGAGATCGACACTCACCTGGTAGATCTGGTCGAGCGGGTCGGCGCGGATCACGCGGTCCGCAGCTACCGGCTCTGCCTCGACGCCGTCCGCGGAATCGAGGCGCTCGCGGCCACGGGCGGTGACGGGTGCGGCTGGCGGGCCAAGCAAAGCCTTTACCTCTCGACCCGCCGCCGCGACCGCCGGACCCTCGAGCAGGAATGGCTGGCCCGCCGCTCGGCCGGCATCGAGACCGAGCTGCTCTCCGAGCGCGACATCCGGAGCCGCTTTTCGTTCGCGCGGCCGGCCGCGTTGCTCTCACCAGTCGCCGGTGAGGTGGACGCCTATCGCCTCACCCACAAGCTGCTGCTCGAGGGGACCCGTCACGGACTCGAGGTGTACGACCGAACGCCCGTGGTGAAGTACGCGAGCGGCCGGAGCGGGGTGGACCTCGAGACGGAGAGCGGAGCGCGCGTTCGCGCCCGGAAGGCGGTCTTCGCGACCGGCTACGAGACCCCCGAATTCCTTGGACGCTCGCTGGTGACGCTGGTCAGCACCTTCGCGTTTGCCACCGAGCCGCTCGGGAAAGCCGAAGGTTGGGGCGAGGACCGCTGCCTCATCTGGGAGACCGCGCGCCCCTACTTCTACGCCCGGACCACGTCCGACGGTCGCGCCGTCGTGGGCGGCGCCGACGTCCCGTTCGCGACCGCACACAAGCGAAGTCTGGTGCTCCGGAAACAATGCCGCCGGCTGGAAGTCCAGTTCAGGAAGATGTTCCCGGGCATCACGGGAGACGTCGACTGGCGCTGGTCGGGTACCTTCGGCGAAACCGGGGATGGACTTCCTTTCATCGGGACCGCGCGGCAGTTCCCCCACGGCTACTTCGCGCTCGGCTACGGGGGCAACGGCATCACCTTCAGCTGGATCGCCGCCAACCTCCTGCTCGACCTGTTTCTCGGCCGGCCCAACCCGGACACCGAGCTGTTCCGCTTCGATCGCCAGGCCGTCCGCCGCTAGCAGAACGGGGTGCCGCAACCGACACCCCGTCGCACGACCTGCGTCGCCGGGACCGCTAACCTGCCACCAGCTTTCCCAGCCGTTTGATCTTCTTGCCGGCTGCCTTTCGTGGGCCCGCGAGCCGCTTGCTGATGCGCTTGCCGGCCTCCTGTGCCATGGCCTTGCCGGTTGATACCGCCTTGGCGCTCACCGCCGCACCGACTTTCGCGGCCTTCCTCCGAATTCGTGGGTTGGCCGCGGCCTTGCGCACCGCCTTCTCCACCGCCGCGCTGGTCGCAACCGCCGCTACCGCCTTTGCCAGTCGTCTTCCTCGGCCAGCCATGGAGCCCTCCGGTGAATGGACGCGCCAATTTGGCTTGAGCTTGGGCATCATGCCGTAAGGCGCGTCACTACGGTATGTTCCAGCAATTCCCGGACGCCCCGGAGTCAGTCCTGACTACCGCCCTCGATCGTACCCCTGCCGATCGCCTGCAGGCCGGCCGCGACGCCCTGGCGCGTGGCGCCTGGCAGGAAGCGCTCGCCTGCTTCCGGGGTGCGCTCGAGGACGAAGTGACGCCCGAGGCGCTCGAGGGCCTCGGCATGGCCTCGTGGTGGCTGGAGGACAATCCCACCGCTATCTCCTCCCGCGAGGAGGCCTACCGCGCCTACCGGCGGCGACAGGACACCGCCGGCGCCGCCCGGATGGCCGCCTGGCTCGCCAACGACTACGCCGACTACAAGGGCGAGCTGGCGGTGTCCAACGGATGGATCCGCCTCGCCGAGCGGCTGCTCGACGGCGTCGCCCCGAGTCCCGAGCACGCCTTCCTGGCCTACACCAAGGCCCATTTCGCCCTCATGGTGCACCGGGATCCGGCCGAGGCGCGCCGCTGGAGCGCGGAAGCGGCCGAGCTCGGCCGCACGGTCGGTCCCGCGGACTTCGAGCTGCTGGGGGTCGCGCTCGAGGGACTGGCGCTGGTCACCGAAGGCGCCGTCGCCGACGGGCTCGGCCGCCTGGACGAGGCATCGGCCGCGGTGACGGCTGGCGAGATCACCGATCCCGCCTTCATCGGCGTGGCGTGCTGCTACCTGATCCGCGCCTGCGAGCAGGTTCGCGACTACGATCGAGCCGCCCAATGGTGCGAGCGGGTCCGCGAGTTCTGCACCCGCTGGAACTACCCGATGCTGTTCAGCGCCTGCCGCATTCAATACGCATCGCTGCTGGTTACCCGCGGCGAGTGGGAGGAGGCGGAGCGGGAGATCGATGCGCTGGGCCGCCATGTCGAGCAGGTCCAGCCGCGCCTCGTGCCCGTGGCGCGCGCGCGCATGGCGGAGGTGCGCCGACTTCAGGGCCGCCGCGAGGAGGCCGATCGTCTGCTGGTGGAGGCCGGCCCGCACCTGTTCGCCATCCAAGTGCGCGCCGCGCTCGCGCTCGACAGGGGCGATGCAGATACGGCGGCCGAGCAGGCGGAGGAGTACCTCCGCCGGGTCCCGCCGGCAACGCGAACCGAGCGGGTACACGCGTTGGAGATCCTGGTCCTCGCGCGGGTGGCGCAGGGCAATCCGGAAGCCGCGGAGCCGGCGCTCGCCGAGCTCCAGCAAGTGGCCGCCATCATCGGCACCGATCCGCTGCGCGCGGTCACCGGACTGGCCGAGGGCGCCATGCTCGCGGCGCGGGGCCAGCACGAGGCGGCGGCCGCCCGCCTACAGGATGGCGCCGAGCTCTATGAGCAGAGCCGCGCGCCGTT
>DATEJD010000326.1:0-5691 GCA_035278325.1 Gemmatimonadales bacterium
GTAATGGACCAGGTGCCGCCCGCCCTCGAGGCGGTGCGCATGGCCTGGCCCGAGCTGGTAGCGGAAGTACGTGCCCGGAGCCGCTTCCTCGGCGAGGCGCTCGCCGCGACGACCCCGGCGAGCCTCGAGCTGCCTTGGCTCACGGTCGAGCTGGCCGAGCCCAACCCGTTGTTCGCGGAGCGGTTGCAGGCTCAGTCTCGCGCGGTGGAGGAGGTCCTCGAGCGGGCGCTCGGACAGCCGACTCGGCTCCGGGTGGTCGAGGCGGCCGCGGAGGCTGGCGGCGCCCCCCCGCCGCCGCGTAAGCTGACCGAGGCGGCCCTCAAGGCGGATCGCCTGCGCGGCTTTCGGTCGAAGGATCCCAGCCTCGACACCGCGGCCGATGCGTTAGATTTGGAGATCGTCGATTAACCCCTTTACTTTGCCGGGTCATGGCCGGACTACCCGAGAGCATGGCAGATCTTCAACAGCTGTTTCAGCTTGGCCAGCAGATGCAGGGCCGGCTGCAGCAACTCCAGAGTGAATTGGCCGGACGCACCATCGAGACGACGGCCGGCGGCGGGATGGTGCGCGTCACCGCCGATGGCCGCGGGACCGTTCGAGCGGTGGTCATCGATCCGGCCGTGTTCGAGGGCCACGACGCCGAGTTCCTCGGCGATCTCGTGACGGCGGCCGTCGCCGAGGCGCAGCGCCGCGCGGCCGATCTCCTGCAGGCCGAGATGCGGAAAGTTCCCACGCTGCCGTTCGTCGCCGGCTGACGGTGAGCGCGATCGAAGCGCTGATCACCGAGCTGGCCCGGCTGCCGGGGATCGGGCGAAAGACGGCCCAGCGTCTCACCTTTCATCTGCTCCAGCAATCTCCTGAACAGGCGGCCCGGCTGGCTTCGGCGCTGGTCGCGGTGAGTGAGCGGGTGCGGCCGTGCGAGGAGTGCGGCAACCTGACGGAGGAGCAGCCGTGTCCGATCTGCCGCGATCCGCGGCGGGATCCGGCGCTGCTCTGCGTCGTGGAGGAGGCATCGGCGGTGGCCGTGGTCGACCGCGCCACCGATTTCCGCGGCCGCTATCACGTGCTGGGCGGGCGGCTCTCGCCGCTCGATGGGATCGGCCCGGAGTCCCTGCGGCTGGATCACCTGGTCGCGCGGGTCCGCGATACCGGCGTGCGCGAGGTCATCCTCGCGACCAACCCCTCGATGGAAGGGGAAGTGACGGCCACCTACATCCAGCAGCTCCTGGCCGGCCAGGACGTGCGGGTCACGCGGCTCGCGCGCGGGCTGCCCATGGGCGGCGATCTCGAGTACGTCGATGGCGTGACGCTGGCCCACGCCTTGGTGGCCCGCCAGGAGGTGCCGTAGTGCGGTCGCGCGCGCTCCTGTTCACGGGCGGGCTCGCGGCCGGCATAGTGGCCGGCTGGACGCTGGCCCAGCGGCGGCTCTCCACCCATCAGCGCGACCTGTTCAGCCCGCGGCCTCTCCGCCGCCTGGCAGCGCTGGGGTACCTGGCCGGCCAGACCGGCGTGGACACCATCCGCGTGCTCCGCGATTACCTGACATGGGAGCGCCAGCCGGTACTGCGCCGCCGTGCCAAGGCCATCCTGCGCGGACTCGAGTCTTCCCTGGCGTGAGGCAGGTGCCATGAGCGGTGCGTCGAGCTGGTCGTTCCGCGAGGACGATTCGCGGGCCATTCAGGGCATCCTGAGTGGCTTCCTCGCGGAATCCAACGCCCGCACGGCGCTGATCGTGGACCGCACCGGCCAGATGGTGGCCACGGTGGGCGAGTCGCCCCAGTTCGACCCCACGGCGTTCGCGTCGCTCACGGCGGCCGACTTCAGCGCCAACGACCAGCTCGCGCGCATGCTGGGCGAGCCGGAGTTCGGCGCCCTGTTTCATCAGGGTGAGCGGGAATCGATGTACCTGGCGGACGTGGCCCGCCGCGTGATTCTGGTGGTCCTGTTCGACAATCGCACCACGCTCGGCCTGGTGAAGCTCCGGGTGAAAACGGCGGTGGGTCAGCTGAATCAGGTGTTCACCGACATGTTCAATCGGGACGGCACGAGCGCGCCGGGAGTGGCATCGGAGTTTCTCGGCGAGGCGGAAGACGAGATCGACAAACTTTTCGGGGCCTGAGGGAGACCGCAAGCATGTCGATGATCAACTACGCCTCGCGCGAGATCAACTGCAAGCTCGTCTACTACGGCCCCGGGCTGGGGGGCAAGACGACCAACCTGGAGTTCGTGTACAACAAGGTAGCCCCCGGCTCCCGCGGCAAGATGATCTCGCTCGCCACCGAAACCGAGCGCACCCTGTTCTTCGACTTCCTCCCGGTGGACCTCGGCACCATCCGCGGGTTCAAGGTCAAGTTTCACCTCTACACCGTGCCCGGGCAGGTCTACTACAACGCGTCCCGCAAGCTGATCCTCAAGGGCGTAGATGGGGTCGTCTTCGTAGCCGACAGTCAGATCGAGCGGATGGACGCCAACATCGAGGCCATGCAGAACCTGTACGAGAACATGGCCCAGCACGGTTACGATCTCACCAAGATTCCGTTCGCCATTCAGTACAACAAGCGCGACCTCCCCAACGCGGCCCCGGTCGGCGAGCTCCAGGCGGCGCTCAACCCCGGCTGGCCGCAGGAGGATCCGACCAAGCAGAGGCTCACGCCCGACCCCAACCGGGAGTCGGAGTACCTGGTATCGCAGCAGGACGGGCAGTGGATCGAGCGGGCGCCCTATTTCGAGGCCGTGGCCATCACGGGAGAGGGCGTCTTCGATACCCTCAAGGCGATCAGCAAGAGCGTCGTCAAGACCCTGGGATAGCGGCCGCCAATGTGGACGGTCCCCAACATCATCACGCTGGTTCGGATCTGCTTCACGCCGGTCATCGCGCTGTTGCCGTTCATCGAGGGATACTGGCCCAAGCTCATCGCGTTTTTCATCTTCCTGGTCGCCGCGGTCAGCGATGTGTATGACGGATATCTGGCGCGCTCCCGCAACCAGGTGACCGATCTGGGCAAGCTGCTCGACCCCATCGCCGACAAGCTGCTGCTGTTCGCCACGCTCATCCCCATCTACTGGATCTCGCGCACCCGGCACGATCTCTACGACATCCCCATCTGGGGCAGCATCCCCCTGTGGGTCTGCCTGCTGCTCATCGGGCGCGAGGTGGCCATGACGGTGTTCCGAATGTGGGCCAGCCGGCGCGGTGTCGTCATCGCGGCAGCCGGCGCGGGGAAGCTCAAGACCACCATCCAGAACATCTTCATCGGCGCCATCATCCTCTGGTTCGCGTTCCGCGACGCCCGGAAACCGCTCGGGTGGGAACACAGCCGCTACGCGGAGTACTGGAATCAGTTCCACGGCGGCTTCGTGGCCGTGACGCTGGCCATCGCGACCCTGCTCACCGTCTACTCGTTCGTCCTCTACCTCTACCGGAACCGGGCACTGTTCTCCGACCGCGCCAGGTAGGCCGGCGATGGATCTCGAGCTCCTCACCATCGGCACCGAGCTGCTGCTCGGCTTCACCCTCGATACCAACGGCGCCGAGATCGCGCGGGCGCTGGCGGGCATCGGGGTGCGGGTGGTGCGGCGCACCAGCGTGGGTGACGCTCCGGAGGCCATCCGCGAGGCGGTGCGCGACGCCTTGTCGCGGACCGGCGCGGTTCTCACCACCGGCGGTCTGGGCCCCACCCGCGACGACATGAGCAAGGTGGTGGTCGCCGAGCTGTACGGCATGCCGCTCGAGTTCAACGAGACGATCTGGCAGGAACTGGTGGCGCGGTTCGCTCGTCTGGGCCGAGCGCCGGCCCCGAGCAACCGGAGCCAGGCGGAGGTCCCGCGGGGCGCCGTGGTGCTCTCCAACCGGTGGGGCACGGCGCCGGGGCTCTGGTTCGAGGGTCCGCCAGGTCTGGTCATCATGCTCCCCGGCGTGCCGGGCGAGATGCGCAAGCTGGTCGAGCACGAGGTGGTGCCGCGTCTGGCCGCCCGCAGCCAGGGTAACGTCATCCGCTCGCGCGTGGTGCGGACCACCGGCATTCCCGAGTCCACCCTCGCCGAACGGCTGGGAGAGATCGAGCGGGAGGTGGCTCCCCTCACCTTGGCCTATCTGCCCGGGTTCGACGGCGTAGACCTGCGGCTCAGCGCCTGGGGGCTTACGCCGGCGGACGCGGACGCACGCCTGGCCGCGGGCGTCGGGCTGCTCCGCGAGCGGGCAGGCGCATTCGCCTATGGCGAGGGCGATGACGACCTCGCCGCCATCGTCCTCGAGCGGGCGCGCGCGCACCGGCTCCGAATCGGGACGGCCGAGTCCTGCACCGGTGGGCTGGTCGGTGGCCGGCTCACGGCGATTCCTGGCAGCTCGGATGTGTTCATGGGCGGCGTGATCTGCTACTCGAACGAGCTCAAGATCTCGCTGCTGGGAGTGGAGCCCGGCCTCATCGCGAGCGACGGGGCGGTGAGCGAGTCGGTCGCGTGTGCCATGGCGCTCGGGGCCATCCGCGAGCTGGGGGTGCACCTTTCCGTGGCCGTAACGGGCATCGCCGGGCCGACCGGCGGCACCGAGGCCAAGCCGGTCGGCACCGTGTGGCTCGCCGTGGCCGACGGCGAGGTGGTCGAGGCCCGGCGGATTCAGATCCCAGGCGACCGCCACAATGTCCGGGTTCGGGCCGCGCAGGGCGCCTTGGCGCTGCTCGATCGCCGACTCAAAGCTCGCTGATTCCCGATAGACAGCAGTCGAACTTCCTGCCACTCTGACGCCCGACACGCGGCACGCCGGCTGCTATTATCTTCCGGCTGGCTCTCGTGGCTCTCGAACTACGTGAGGTTGCAAGTGGCTGACAAGCGAAGATTTAGCGGCGAATACACCGACGATATCGAGCGTCCCCAGACGTCGCGCGACAGGTCCGATGCTGCCGCTCAGGCGGACCGGAGCGCTGACGGCGCCGATCTGGCTTCCACCGACATGTCGCAGGAGCCCTCCTCGCGTGCCGATACGACTCAGCCCGCGTTCGGGACCGGTGCGCTCCCGGTCGAGCCGTCCGGGGAAGCCATCCGCCGGCTGGAGGAACAGCTCGATGAGGCGCGCGACCGACACCTCCGGCTTGCCGCCGAATACGACAACTATCGGAAGCGAGTCACCCGCGAGCGGGCCGAGCTGAGCGATCGGGCCCAGGCGGCATTGGTGGACCGCCTGCTCGATGTCCTGGACGACATGGATCGCTTGAGCGCCGACGGCTCGGCCGCATCCGAGGATCAGCTGCGCGAGGCCGTGGAGCTGGTCGACAAGAAGCTCCGGAAGGAGCTCCAGTCCGCCGGCCTCGAGCGCATCGACCCGACCGGCGCACCGTTCGATCCCAGTGTGCACGAGGCGGTCTCGACCGTGCCGCCGCCCTCGCGGGACAAGGACCACCAGGTGAGCGCGACCTTCCAGGTGGGGTACCGGTTCAAGGGCACGCTGGTGCGCCCCGCGCGGGTCCAGGTCTATTCCGAGCAGGGACAGGACTAGCGTGGCCGCAAAGGACTTCTATCAGGTCCTCGGCGTCTCCGACTCGGCCGGCCAGGACGAGATCAAGAAGGCGTACCGTCGGCTGGCCAAGCAGTATCATCCCGACGCCAATCCCAACAATCCATCCGCCGCCGAGCGTTTCAAGGAGATCTCCGAAGCGCACAGCGTGCTGTCCGACGCCGACAAGCGGAAGCAGTACG
>DATEJD010000327.1:0-4152 GCA_035278325.1 Gemmatimonadales bacterium
TTCTACCGGCAGTTCGCGCTCACCATCGCGTTCTCCACCGTGATCTCGGCGATCAACTCGCTCACGCTGAGCCCCGCGCTGAGCGCCATCCTGCTCAAGTCGCGCGAGGCGGAGCCCGATCGGCTCACCCGGATTCTCGACCGGGCGCTCGGCTGGATCTTCCGTCCGTTCAACCGGGTCTTCCGCCGCGGGTCCGACAGCTACGGCCACGCGGTGACGCGGGTCATCCGGCGCGGCGGCGTGGCGCTCGCGGTGTATGCGGGACTCCTGGCGCTCACCGTGGTGGGCTTCAACAAGGTGCCGCACGGGTTCGTGCCCACCCAGGACAAGCAGTACCTGGTGGCCTTCGCCCAGCTCCCCGATGCCGCCACGCTCGATCGCACCGACAAGGTCATCCGTCAGATGGCCGACATCGGTGGCCACGAGCCGGGCGTCGACAACGCGGTGCAGTTCCCCGGGCTCTCGATCAACGGGTTCGTCAATTCGCCCAACGCGGGTATCGTGTTCTTCCCGCTCAAGCCGTTCGACGAGCGGAAGAGCAAGGCGGAGTACGGCCTCACGCTGGCGGGCACGCTCAACGCCAAGTTCTCGGGCATCCAGGATGCCTTCGTCGCGGTCTTCCCGCCCCCGCCGGTGAACGGCCTGGGCGCGGTGGGCGGCTTCAAGCTCATGCTGGAGGACAAGGCCGGTCTGGGCGACGCGGCACTCAACGACGCGACGCAGGCGCTCATCGCCAAGGCGTATCAGACTCCGGAGCTGGCGGGCGTCTTCACCAGCTACCGGATCAACGTGCCGCAGCTCGAGGTGGTGGTCGACCGCGAGAAGGTGAAGCAGGAGGGGATCTCGCTCACCGACCTGTTCCAGACCATGCAGGTGTATCTGGGGTCGGTCTACGCCAACGACTTCAACCGGTTCGGCCGCACCTACCAGGTGAAGGTCCAGGCGGACGCGCAGTTCCGCGCCACCGCCGACAACATCACTCAGCTCAAGGTGCGGAATGCCGCCGGCGAGATGGTGCCGCTCGGTTCGGTGGTGCAGGTCCGCCAGGGGCACGGGCCCGACCAGTCGCTCCGCTACAACGGCTATCCTGCGGCCGACATCAACGGCGGACCCGCCCCGGGCTTCAGCTCCGGCCAGGCGGAGGCGGCGATCGAGCGGATCGCCGCCGAGGTGCTGCCCAATGGCATCGGGTACGAGTGGACCGACCTGAGCTATCAGCAGCGGCTCGCGGGCAACACGGCGATCTTCATCTTCCCGCTGTGCGTGCTGCTCGCCTTCCTGGTGCTGGCGGCGCAGTACGAGAGCTGGTCGCTGCCGCTCGCGGTCATCCTCATCGTGCCGATGTCGCTGCTCTGCGCCATCACGGGCGTGTTCGTGACCAAGGGCGACAACAACATCTTCACCCAGATCGGATTCCTGGTGCTCATCGGGCTTGCCTGCAAGAACGCGATTCTGATCGTGGAGTTCGCGCGCGAGCTGCACATGCAGGGACGGTCGGTCATCGAGTCGGCGCTGGAGGCCTGCCGGATCCGGCTCCGGCCCATCCTCATGACCTCGTTCGCCTTCGTCATGGGCGTACTGCCGCTGGTGTTCTCCAGCGGCGCCGGCTCCGAGATGCGGCACGCGATGGGCGTGGCGGTGTTCTCGGGGATGCTGGGGGTCACCTTCTTCGGCCTGGTGCTCACGCCGGTGTTCTACGTGGTCATCCAGAGTGTGGTCGAGCGCCGCCGCCGCCGCGCCGCGGCCACGTCGAGGGTCGAGCATCGGACTGGGGAGGCGCTCCATGCGTAAGGCACGCGTGCACGTCGCCGTGCTGGCGGTGGCCCTGGCCGCCTGCGCCTCGCCCGCCTATCGCTCGTCCGCGGCGCCGGTACCCTCCGCGTTCCGTGAATCGGCGCGGGACACGGTGCGCGACACCCTCATCCCGCCGCCGCCCCCACCCGCACGGGTGTCCGACTCGGCGGTGCCGGACGTGACCACCCCGGACCGCGCGGTCGGCTCCGTGGATCAGGCGAGCTACTGGCGGGCGCTCAACGACACCACGCTCGACCGCCTCATCACGGAGCTGCTCCGCTCCAACCTCGACGTGCGGTCGGCCCTGGCGCGGCTCCGCGGGGCGCGTGCCGCGCGGACCGAGACGGCGCTGGACCTGGCGCCGACGGTCACGGCGGCCGGCGGCTATACCCGGCAGCGGCTCTCGAACGCCACGTTCCCGATCGGAGGCGGGCAGTTCCCCGATCAGGACATCTGGGACGCCGGCTTCGACGCGTCGTGGGAGCTCGACCTGTTCGGACGGGTGCGCCGCAACGTGCAGGCCCAGGGCGCGCTGGTCGATGCCGCGAACGCCGACGTGCGCGATGCCCAGGTGGTGCTGACCGCGGAGCTGGCCCGGACCTACTTCGAGCTGCGCGGGGCGCAGGAACGGCTGGCCGTGGCCCGGCGGAACGGTGAGAACCAGCGTCGCACGCTCGACGTCACCCAGCAACGACTCGACGCCGGCCGCGGCACGGCGTTCGACACCGAGCGGGCGCGGGCCCAGCTGGGGTTCACCCTGGCCTCGATTCCCGGTCTCGAGTCGCAGGTGGCGGCGGCCCAGTATGCCATCGGCGTGCTGGTGGGACGCGCGCCCGCCACCATGGCGGCGGAGCTCGAGCCGGTGGCCGCCGTACCGGCGCTGCCCAGCGACGTCACGGTCGCCAACCCCGACTCGCTCATCCGCCGGCGGCCGGACGTCGCGGCCGCCGAGCGTCAGGCCGCGGCCCAGCGTGCCCTGGTGGGCGCGGCCAAGGCCGACTACCTGCCGCGCGTCACGGTCGGTGCCAGCGCCGGGTACTCGGCGAGCGATCTCGGCGGCCTGGGCGACGATGGCACCTTCCGCTATGCCGTTGGCCCGATCATCACGTGGCCGCTCCTCAACCTTGGCCGGGTAAAGGCCAGAGTGGACCAGAGCCACGCGGCGGCCGAGCAAGCCGACGCCCAGTACACGCAGACAGTGTTGCGCGCGCTGCAGGAGGTGGAGACCGGACTCTCCCGCTACCGCACCTCGCGGGCGCGGGTCGAGCGGATTCGCGATGCCGCCGAGTCCAGCGCGCGGGCGGCGGACCTGGCACGGCTCCGGTTCGAAGGGGGCGTGGCGGACTTTCTGCAGGTGCTCGACGCCGAGCGAACCCAGCTCGACGCCGAAGATCAGCTGGCCCAGGCCCATATCGACGCGGCCACTTCCTACGCCGCGCTGTTCCAGGCCCTCGGGGGGCAGGCGCCCGCGCCATAGCGCGGCGCCGGCCGCTCAGGCCTCCACCAGGCCATTCCGGACGGCGTAGCGCACCAGGTCGGCCACGGTGCGGAGGCGAAGCTTCCGCATCAGGCTGGCCCGGTGCGACTCGACCGTCTTCACCGTAACGCCGAGCCTGGCGGCGATGCTTTTGCTGCTCCGGCCTTCGGCCACGAGCTGCAGCACCTCCCGCTCCCGCGGAGTGAGACCCTCGCCCCGGGCCTCGTCCGCCGCCCCGTTGAGGAATCCGTCCAGCACGACCTCGGTGACCCGGGTGGTGAGAAACGGCCTGTGGTGCTGGAGGCTTCGGACCGCGGTCACCAGCTGGTCCCCCGCGTCCGATTTGAGGACGTAGCCGTGCGCGCCCGCCCGGAGCACCTGGCGGATCAGCTCCTCCGACGCGTGCATGGTGAGCACCAGGATCTCAGTCTCGGGCCGGCCTTGAAGGATGCGGCGGGTGACTTCGAGACCGTGCAGCTCGGGGAGGCTCAGATCGAGGACCACCAGGTCCGGTTTGAGGCGGGCCGCCGCGTCCACGGCCTCGGGGCCCGTGCCCGCTTCCGCACACACCTCCCATCCGGGCTCGGCCTCGAGCAGCGTCCGGATGCCGCGCCGGACCACCTCATAATCGTCCACGATCATGATCCGGAGCGTCATAGCGCCGCCACGGGGAGTACGGCGGTGATAGTCGTGCCGTCGGAGCCCGACCGGATCCGGAGGACGCCGCCAAGCTGTTCCATGCGCTCGCGCATCCCCGACAGCCCCACACCGAGCACCGCCCCATCCTGCGTCGGCATTCCCCTTCCCCAGTCCTGCACCTCCGCGACCAGCCGGCCCGGCACGGTCCGGATCCGAACGGCCGCGCGATCGGTGTTCGCGTG
>DATEJD010000328.1:0-6249 GCA_035278325.1 Gemmatimonadales bacterium
CAGGGTGACTCCTCCTACCGCCCTACCGCCTGTCCGCCTTCCCTAGTATACCAACGGAATCAGAGCCGCAGTACGGCGCGCATAGTCCGCATACTCCGGGAACGTCTCCCGCATCCGCCCTTCCTCGTGCTGGCTCTTGATCGCGAACGAGAGCACCATGGCTACGAAGCCCACCAGCGCTCGCCACTCACCAATCGCGAGCGCCATGCCCAGCATCGCGAACAGAATGCCGGTGTAGATCGGGTGCCGAACGTAGCGATACGGACCGGTTCGAATCAGGGCGTGATCCTCTTTCACGACGACGTGTGCGCTCCAGTTCCGTCCCAGATGGCGCCGGGCCCAGACCGCAAACCCCAGGCCGAGCGCGAGCATGAGAGTACCGAGTGCGGGGAGGTACAGCCCTTGGGGTACGAACCGGGCGGTGAGCGGCCGGGGCATCCAGCGCGGGGCGGCGAAACAGAGGATTCCGACGATGAGGGGAGCGCGGTGTTTGAGCTGCGACCTGAACGGCTCCGGCTGGATGGTGCGCTTCACGTCACGGGCGCTGTACCACCAGTAGGTCAGCCACACCAGCCAGAGCACCGGAATGGTGGTGGCGATGACCAGGTCGTAGCGCATGGTCACAATATATAGGCTCCGCCGGCGGCCCCTCAGGAGCGCAGCGCCACCCACAGGGCCGCTACCGAGAGCCCCACCCCGATGGCCATCTTGAGCGCGGCCGCCACCGCCCGCCCCAGCACGGCCCCCCACCCTGCCCGCACCGCGACCTGGGATTGCCGCGCGCTGGTGTACTCGAACAGCGCCGCTCCCACGAACGCACCCACGAACCCACCGACCACCGAGCCGATCAAAGGCACGGGCACGCCGACGATCGCGCCCGCGAGCCCGCCCACCAGCGCTCCCCAGCCGGCACGGCTGGAGCCGCCATATCGCCGCGCGTAGCTGTAGCCGATCCGGGCCTCGGCGATCTCGCCCAGGACCGCGAGGCCGATCACGATCACCAGGAACCAGGCGCTCATTCCCTGGAAGTCGTCCAGCCAGCCGTAGCCGATGATGGCCAGCACGATGACCCACAGCCCTGGAAGCCCGAACGGAATGAGCAGCAGTCCCGTGAGACACGCGAGCAGGAGCACGACCGGAGCCAGGCCGCTCATTGCGATTTGGTCTCGGTCCGGGGTCGAATCACGACCTCGTGCTCGTGCCCGTCGTCGCTCAGCGGGACGACCTCGCCCTCCAGCTCGCGGCCATCGAGCGTGACGCACTGATTGCCCTGCCGCGTCACGGCCGGCTCGTGTACCAGAATCCGGTAGAGGGTCCGGCCGTGCCGGTAGTCGATGGTGAACTGATCCCAGTCGGCCGGCACACGGGGATCGAGCGTCAGCCGATCCTCGCGCTTGGTGAAGCCCAGAATGGCCTCGAGACCCACGCGATACATCCAGCTCGCCGAGCCAGTGTACCAGCTCCAGCCGCCGCGGCCGACGTGTCCCTCGGCGGTGTACACGTCGGCGGCGACCACGTAGGGCTCGAGCTGGTACTCCGCGACCTCGTCCGGCGTCCGCGTACGGTTGAGCGGGTTGATCATCTGGAACAGCTCGAAGGCCCGCTCGCCGTTCCCCTGGAGCGCGGTGGCCAGCACGGCCCAAAGCGCGGCATGAGTGTACTGTGCGCCGTTCTCCCGCACACCCGGGAGGTAGCCCTTGATGTAACCGGGGTCGCGCGGGGTCTTGTCGAACGGCGGCGTAAGCAGCGGAAGGATTCGGACGTCCTCGAGCACCAGATACCGCTCGAGCGACTGCATGGCCTGCGCCCGATGCGCCGGCTCGCCGGCGCCTGAGATCACGCTCCAGCTTTGCGCGATCGAATCGATCTTGCACTCGTCGTTCGCGGCCGAGCCCAGCGGCGTTCCGTCATCGAAGTACGCGCGCCGATACCACGCCCCGTCCCACCCGGCCGCATCGGCGGCGCGGGCATAGTCGTCGGCCTGCCGGCGGAACTCCGCAGCCACGGTCGCGTCGCCCCGCCGCTCGGCGTGCACCGCGAAGCCGCGCAGGGTCGCGATCAGGAACCAGGCGAGCCACACGCTCTCGCCCCGGCCTTCGACGCCCACGCGGTTCATGCCGTCGTTCCAGTCGCCGATCCCGATGAGCGGGAGGCCGTGCGCGCCGACGGTCGAGGCACGCCGAAGAGCCCGGAGACAGTGCTCGTAGACGGAGCCCAGCTGGGCCGACACGGCCGGGAGATCGTACACCTCCTGCTCGTGCGGCTCGAGCGGGCGCATCGTGAGGAACGCCACGACCTCGTCCAGCACGGAAGCATCGGCGGTGACGCGAACGTAGTGGTCCACGACGTACGGCAGCCAGGCGAGATCGTCGGAGAACCGGGTGCGCACCCCGCGCCCCGCCGGCGGGTGCCACCAGTGCTGCACGTCACCCTCGACGAACTGGCGGCCCGCCGCGCGCAGGATGTGCTCCCGGGCGAGTGCGGGCTCCGAGTAGACCAGTGCCATCACGTCCTGCAGCTGATCCCTGAAGCCGTAGGCCCCGCTGCTCTGGTACAGACCAGAGCGCGCCCAGACCCGGCAGGCCAGCGTCTGGTACAGGAGCCACCGGTTGAGCATCGCGTCGAACGACGGCGACGGCGTGCGCACCGTGACGGCGGACAGGCGCTCGTTCCAGCGGGCCACCGTGTGCTCGGCCGCGGTCCGCGCATGGCCGGGATCGGCCAGTCGGTCGAGCAGTTCCCGGGCTGTCGCTTCACCCTCGGCCGCGCCGAGCAGCACGACCACCTCGTGAGACGCACCGGGTGCGAGCTGTATCAGGCAGCGGAGCGCCGCGCAGGGATCGAGCGCCGAGCCGGTCGCGCCGGTCAGCGGCACTGCCAGCGACGCGGGCGATGCGGCGGTGCCGTTCCTCCCCAGGAACTCGCGGCGGTCCGCCGTAAAATCGGTGACCGGCTCGCTCAGCGCGCAGAACGCGACATTGCCGCCGAAATGTGGATCGAAGGTATTCCAGGCGAGGATCGCGCGACGATCGGGATCGTAGCTGGTGTGCACCTGGTGCTGGGTGTGCTCCCGCTGCGCACCGAGTGCCCACTCCACGAACGCGGTGAGCGAGAGTCGGCGCGGCGTGTCGCCGAGATTGGTGAGCCTGAGCAGCGAGAGCTTGACGGCGGCATCCTCGGCCAGGCCCAGCGTGAGCGTCGTTCCGATGTCGGCGTGGCGATGCTCGAACGTGGTCGAGCCTGGGCCGTGCCGGACCTGGTATTCGCCCGGGCCCCGGACCGGCGCCGGCGTGGGGCACCAGACCTCGCCGGTATCCTCGTCGCGCAGGTAGAGCACCTCGGTCGGTGGATCGCTCACCGGGTCGTTGTGCCAGGGCGTGAGCCGGTAAAAGTAGCTGCTGCCGCACCAGGCGAAGCCCGCGCCTCGCTCGGTGACGAGGAACCCGCCTTGCGGGTTGGCGATCACGTTGGCCCAGGGGAGCGGGGGCACGTGATCGCCCTGCACGCGGACGATGTAGTCGCCGGCAGGGTCGACGCCGCCGAACCCGTTGTCGCTCGCCGTTCCCGCCCCGGGCCGAAGCGACCGGTCCGCGGGCGACTCGCCGGCGGCCTCGTCGCGGTGGAGCGGCGCCGTCGCGGAGGTCACGGCGGAGGCCAGCACGTGCTTCGCGCCCTCGATCGCGCCGGTGCTCAGCACCCGCAGCAACCCCAGCGGCCCGCCCCGGTGTCCAGCGCGCGGTGGCGCGGGCAGCGAGGCCAGATCCTCGGTCACCACGTCGTCCTTGCTCGCGGCGGTCACGAGCACCCGCCCCAGCGCGCGGCCGTCGCACTCGAGGTGCACACGCGCGGTGGCGCGCAGCATGGCGAGCACCTCGGGCGCCAGCAGGTCACGCCGCCGCACGAACACCCCGCCGGGTCGATCGACCATGCCCCCGGCATGCGACGCGTGGATCGCCGTCATGATGCTCTGCTCGAGGTCCTGGAAGTAGCTGGTGGGCCGGAGATTGAGCACCACCAGGTCCACCATCATCCCGCGCCGCCGCCAGTAGTGGTGCGCCGCGAGGAGCTGGCGCAGCGTCGGCAGCCCTTCGGCCGAGTCGATGGTCGCGAGCAGGATGGGCCAGTCGCCCGAGACACCCAACGTCCAGAGCAGGGGCTGCGACCCCCGATTCCGGCGCAGCTCGTCCTGGGACGCGCGGAGCGCGGCATTGGAGTAGAACAGGTGACCGGCCAGCTCCTGGAACACACCCGCGTCACCCGGCGAGACGCCCAGCTCGCGCAGCTCCACCTGGGCCGAGGTCCAGGCCAGGTCGAGGGCCCGCTGCGCGGCGCGGGGATGGTGGTAGCGGTCGGCCAGCTCGAAGGCCCGCTCGCGCGTGGCGGCCACCAGCGTGGTGAACGCCACCGACGCCGACTGCCGCGGCTCCAGATGGACCCTGGTCCGCAGCGCGAACACCGGATCGAGCACCGCGCCGGTCGAGCCCGAGAGCCCACCGGACTGATCCAGCGACACCGGATTCCGCGTGGTCCGGCCACGTCCGAGAAAGCGGGCGCGGTCGGTCTCGCAGCTCACCGGGCCGACCCGCTCGGGCCCGTCATCCACCACGTGCACGCACCAGAGCGGCTGCTCCTGGGCCGAGCGAGGGCGACGGGTCGCGGTGATGGCCGTGCACCAGCCGTGATATTCGGTCTGCACGAACAGGTTGCCGAACGCCGGATGGGCCCGGTCGGCGTCGGGCGGGGCGAGGACGATCTCGCCGTAGCTGGTGAGCTCGATGTCCCGAGGCGTGCTGCCGGTATTGGTCAGCGTGATGCGGCGGACCTCGGCTGCGTCGGCCGGGACCACCGCGATCTCGGTGCGGGTCTCGATGGCGCCGTCCGTGCGGTGGATGGTGACCCGGTCGGTGGCGAGGAAGGCGCGATAGCGGTCGGGCTCGGCGCACACCGGCTGGTGGGCCGCCGACCAGACGCGTCCCTCGCCCACGTCGCGCAGGTAACAGTACTGCCCGGTATTGTCGCGCGTGGCATCGGCCCGCCACCGCGTCACGGCGAGCTCCTCGAACCGGCTGTAGCCGCTCCCGCAGTGGCTCACCATGACGGTGTACGGCAGGTGGCCGAGCAGGGCCACGTGCGGCGCGGGCGTATCGGGTTGGTCCACCTCGCGCACCACGGGCCGCTCCAGCTCCGGGTCGGGCAGGGCCTCGTCGGCCCGGCTCACCTGCGGTTCCTGCAGCTCCAGCCTGCGGGGCGCCCGCTCGTGGAGCAGCAACTCCACCGAGCGAACCATCGAGTCGGCGTGGAACCGCCGCTGCCAGAGCTGCGCGGTGAGCGCGTTCGAGAGCGCCACCAGGCTCATGCCGACGTGGTGCGCCATATAGGTCCGCACCAGGCCGAACGCCCGCCCCGGATCGGGCCGGGTGTAGTCCAGCGACTCGAGAAAGCCGTACGCACCCAGCGCCCCCACCTTCTCGAGCGCGCCCAGGTTGGCGATGGCGCGCTCGGGCGCGATGAGCGCGGCCAGTGCCGAGGCATAAGGCGCCACCACGAGGTCCCGGCCGAGGCCGCGCTTGAGCGCCAGGTCGGGCACGCCGAAGGCGCGATACTGATAGGTCTGATACCGGTCCCGCAGGTTGTAGGCGCTCTCGCTGATGCCCCACGGGACGCGCCGGTCGGAGGCGTAGGCTATGTGGCGGCGCACCGCACCGTCGCAGGTCTCGTCCAGCACGGTGTAGGGGAACGAGCGCATCACGAGTGCGGGCATCAAGTACTCGAACATGCTGCCGCTCCACGACACCAGAGCTGTGGCGCCGGCCGCCCGGGTGAGCGTCCGGCCCAGCCGGAACCAGTGCTCCACCGGCACCTGATTCCGGGCCACGGCCAGGAAGCTCGCCAGCCGCGCCTCCGAGGCGAGCAGGTCGTAGTGCGAACCGTCCAGCGACGGTGAGCCAGCCTGGTACCCGATGGCGAACAGGCCGCGGCTCTTGTCGTACAGGAAGCCGAAGTCCATCGCGTGCATGTAGCTGTCGGCGCGGTCGGCCAGGATCTCGAGGCGCGAGAGCAGCGCCGCCGCCGCGGACGAATGCGCCGCCACCGACCGCCACGATTCCGAGCGCGCCACCGGACGCGCGTCGCGCCCCGCCGTGGGCAGCACGGACAGACCCGAGAGCCGGGTCTCCTGCTCCCGGAGCAGCCGGAGCGCCCATTCGATCCAGGCGCCGGGCGGCTCGCTGCCGTCCGGGGGCGGTGGCA
>DATEJD010000329.1:0-7937 GCA_035278325.1 Gemmatimonadales bacterium
GATCTGCTGGTGGAGACCCTGGAGCGCATGGATCCCCGGTATCCCGGCGCCCCACCCGAGCTCGAGCGCCTGCGCGCCGCCGTCGCCCGGTAGCCCAAGGGTCGAGGAGAAGCCGCGGACCTAGGAGCGGCCGTCCGGCCCGATGATCACGTAGGTGAGGCTGCCGCCGATGACGAAGAACGGCGCCTTGTTGCCGAGGTTCTGCGCCAGGACCTTGGTCAGCCGGGCGTTGCTCGACACCAGCACCACGCCGAGCTGCATCCCCGCGGTCGGGCCCCCGCCGGGAGGGACGAAGTTCTCCCAGTCGAGTGTGTACTCCTTGTGCTGGAAGCTGAAGCCGCCGGGCAGGTAGGGGGCGAGCCCCGGCGGGATGATGCCCGGACCCACCTCGGCCGGCCAGGTCCCGTTCTCCGACCAGGCGCCGTAGGCCGCGAGCCGTACCGCCTCGAGCTCACCGGCCACCTGCGCGGTCCGGGCCCGGTGGGTAAAGTCGAGATACTTGAGGAGCGCGAGCCCCGCCAGCAGCCCCAGCACGATCATCACCGTCAAGAGCTCGACGATGGTGAACCCGCGACGGCGGCGGATCACTTCGATCTCCGCGAAATGACCTTGAAGCTGTTGCCGATGAACTGCGCCAATGGCTGGCCGGAGTCGTAGGTCACCTGCACATCGCCGGTATCGGCCTGGAGCTTGTAGACCGTGCTGGCCGGCTGATAGGCCAACCCCGCCTCGTGAGCGCCGGCCTCGGCCAGCGTGGCCGGTAGCCGGCCGGTCCGCTGGCGGAATCGCTCGATGTGCTGCGCCGCGTTGGCGACGCTGATCCGGAGGCTGGCCTCGCGAACCGCGCGCGATTCGGGCGTCGCGGGCGTGGGGAACACCCAGTCGGGGCGCTCGACGTAGAGGTACACGCCCACGAAGACGGCGATGGTGCTGCACACCACCATCAGCAGGCGGGACGGCCCGCGGCGCCGCCGCTCCTCCGCCTCGGCGCGACGGGCCTCCCGTTCCTCCGCCTGCGTCTTGAGGACGGTATCGAATGCCTCGAGGAGGGCCTTCTTTTCGGGCGACGGGTACGGGGTGTGGGTCATCGTCACCTGCGCTGGTCGTGGATCCCTATGATGTCGGCCTGCCGACTATCGCCTGCTGCACCTGCTCGGGAAAGCCCCGGATATCGATGGGCTTGGTGATGTAGCCGTCGAATCCCGCCTCGAGCGCCCGTTCGCGGTCGCCCCGCATCGCATGCGCGGTGAGCGCCAGCACCCGCAAGCCGGCGTGGGGCGACCCGCGAATCTCCGACAGCAGCGTGAACCCGTCCTTGCCCGGCAGCTGAATGTCCATCAGCACCAGGGCCGGCTGCTCGCGCGCGATGGTCTCGAGCATACCGTCGCCACCGCTCAGGCCCACGACCTCGTGTCCGCGGAGCGTGAGCAGCGCGCGGAACAGCTTCATGTTGTCGGGGCTATCCTCGACGATCAGAATCTTCGACACGAGTCACGCTTCCGGGGGCAAGAAGTACGCCAGTAAAGAGGACAGCCGCGGGTTCGCGCGGCTCGGAGTGAGCCGCCGCTTGCCCCGACAAGTCATTGGGCGATCAGGTGTTGATCCGCTCGAGCACGGCGCGCCAGCGCCCGACGAGCGAGCGGGTCTGCACCGGCTTCATGAGGCAGTCGTGCGCGCCGAGATCCAGGGCTTTTTCCTCGCTCTCGCCGGACTGTGCAGTGAGCACGCTGACCGGGAGCGCGACCGATTCCGTTGAGAATCAGTCGGGATATCGGTACAATGCGGGCCGACCTCATGGCTTATTCGGCTCCGTGGCCGCCCGGTGCAGGTGGCCTCGGCCTCGCGGTGACTTCCTCGAACGGAAAGCGATCGTGCGTCCGTCGTCGCTGTCGGTGATCGGCCTGGGCGCCATCGGCGGATCGCTGGCGTGGCAGGCGCGTCTCGCCGGGGTTCCCCGGGTGGTCGGCTTTTCGCCCTCGCGCGCCGATGCGGTTCAGGCACTCCGATCGTCCGCCGTCACCGAGCTGGCCGATTCGGCGATCAAGGCGGCGCGCGGAGCCGAGCTGGTGGTCCTGGCGGTGCCCGCACGCGCTACCCTGGATCTTATCGGCCGCCTGCGGCCCTCCCTTGAGCCAGGAGCAGTCCTGACCGACGTGTGCAGCGTGAAGGGGCCGGTCCTGGCGCGCGCGATGGAGGAGGGGATGGGCGACCGGTTTGCCGGCGGACACCCGCTCGCGGGAACCCATGGATCCGGCTTCAGCGCCGCCCGCCCCGACCGGCTCAAGGGCTGCGTGGTGTACGTGTGTGAGACGGGAGCGCCGGGCGGCGACCAGGTGGGCCGCCGGATCATGCGGTTTTGGGCGGAGGTGCTGGAGGCCCAGCCGGTGCTGATCGACGCGGCGGCCCATGACCGGCAGCTCGCCTGGACCAGTCACCTCCCGCAGGTCATGGCGTCGGTCCTCGCCAGGACGCTGGCCGAACGCGGACTCGCCGGCGTCTCCTTCGGCACCGGCGCCCGAGACACCACCCGCCTGGCCGCGAGCAGCCCCGAGATGTGGGTCGACATTCTGCGCTACAATCGAGCCGCGCTGGCCGACGCCCTGGCGGCCACCGGTGCCTCGCTCGCCGAGCTGTGCCGACTGCTCGAGGCCGATGATGCGGACGGCCTGCGCGACTTCCTCGCGGCCGCCCAACGGTTCCGCGAAGGGCTCGACCGATGATCGTTGGTGGCACGGTCCGCGTCCCGGGCGACAAGAGCATCACGCACCGGGCGCTCCTCTTCTCCTCGCTCACCCGTGGCACCAGTCACGTGGGTGGCGCGCTGACCTCGCTCGACGCGCGGAGCTCCGCCCGGGTGCTGCGAGCGCTCGGCGCCGAGATCTCGCCGCTTCGGCCGGAAAGCGTCGTGACCATCCGGGGCCGCGCGCGGTTCCGACCACCCGGTCAGGTGTTGGACTGCGGCAACTCGGGCACCACCACGCGCCTGCTGCTGGGCCTTCTGGCCGCCCACCGGTTTGCCGCGACGCTCACCGGGGACGCCTCCCTCCGCCGCCGCCCGATGCGGCGAGTCACCGTCCCGCTGGCCCAGATGGGTGCCCGTTTCGACCAGCCCAACGGCGACGGCCTCCCGCTCACCGTCCGCGGCGGACCGCTGGTGCCGCTCCGCTATGAGCTGCCGGTCTCCAGCGCCCAGATCAAGAGCGCGCTCCTGCTCGCTGGGCTCGCCGGGGGGGTCGGCCTCGAGCTCCGCGAGCCGCACGGGCGCTCGCGGGACCACACCGAGCGGATGCTCCGAGCCTTCGGGTTTCGCGTCGTCGAGGACGGTGGCTGGATCCGCTTCTTGCCCGACGGCCGGCTCGAGCCGTTCGAGCTCCAGGTGCCGGGCGATCCCTCGTCGGCGGCGTTTCTGATCGGAGCCGCCGTCCTGGCGGAAGGCGGCGAGCTCCGGGTGGCAGGAGTGGACGTGAACCCGACCCGCACCGGGTTCCTGGCCGTGCTCGAGCGGATGGGCGCCCCCGTCGCGGTCGAGGACGTGGCCGAGCACTATGGCGAGCCGGTCGGCAACATCGTGGCCCGTCCGGGGAGGCTCCGAGGCACCGAGGTGATGCCAGGCGAGGTCCCGGGCCTCATCGACGAGATCCCGCTGCTGTCGGTCCTGGCCTCGCGGGCCGAGGGAGTCACCGTGTTTCGCGGCGTGGGGGAGCTCCGGGTAAAGGAGAGCGATCGTCTGAGCCTCGTCGCCGAGAACCTGCGGGCCGTCGGGGCCCGCGCGGAGATATCGGGGGACGACCTCCACGTGGAGGGCGGGGAAGCTCCACCCCGGGGATCCGTCCGCGCTGCCGGGGACCACCGCATGGCCATGGCGTTCGCGGTGCTGGGCACTCTCCCTGGCGCCCGGATCCGGGTCGACGACATGGCCTGCGCGGCGGTAAGCTTTCCCCGGTTTCCCGAGACCCTTCGCGGGCTCGCGCGGAAGGCGACGTGAGAGGGCGGGTGATCGCGATCGACGGTCCCTCGGCCTCGGGCAAGTCCAGTACCGCCCGGGCAGTGGCCGAGGCGCTCGGATTTGCCCATCTGGATTCGGGGGCGCTCTACCGTGGGGTGACCCTCGTCGCACTCCGGGAGTCGGCCCGGCGAGGACGGAAGCACGGCGATCCCTTGGACGTGCTCGATCCGGAGACCGTGCTCCGGGCTGCCGAGGACCGGGGCCTCATGCTGCAGCCCGACGGGGCCGGCTTCGCGGCCTACCTGGAAGGGGAGCCGGTCGACCCCGAGCTACGGGGCGCCCGGGTTACGGGCTGTGTCTCCGCCGTCTCCGCCGTTCCCGTCATTCGCGAGTGGATCAATACGCGGCTCCGCGCCATGGTCCGGGCGGGCCGCGACGTCGTGGTCGACGGGCGGGACATCGGCACCGTGGTCTTTCCCGACGCCGACCTCAAAATCTTCCTCACGGCGTCTCCGTCCGCGCGCGCCGGCCGCCGCATCAACCAGCGGGGCGCCGCGGTCGATCCGACCCTGCTCGAGGCGGAGGCGGCCGCCCTGGCCGCCCGTGACCATGCCGATTCCACCCGCCACACGGCCCCCCTCAAGCCCGCCGAGGACGCGGTGTTGCTGGACACGACCGCCCTCGACTTCGCCGAGCAGGTGGAGCGCATCGTCGCGCTGGCTCGGCCGATCCTCGCCCGCCGCTAGGCGGTTCCTCAGTCGGCCGGGAGCTGTCACAGAGGGCACCAAATTGTTGTGGCAACTTGCGTTGCCACGGTGGCCGGTTTATCCTACATGGCTTGTCCGCCGGCACTTCCGCCGGTGGAAACATCACCTTCTCCCGCGGCCCTGATGGCGCGGTAGTCACAAAGGACGGCCAGCACCGCATGCTCGATCAACTTCAACCTTCGACCAACCACTTCACCTCTCCCACCGGTCTCCGGGTCCGACAGGACCTCTACGACGAAGACTACTCCGACGAGGACTATGAGCAGATGCTCTCGATGTACGAGGGCACCATGGCTCAGATCGTCGAAGGCGAGATCGTCAAATCCAAAGTGCTCCGCGTGACGGACAACGCGGTCATCCTGGACGTCGGCTTCAAGTCGGAAGGCTCGGTTCCCCTCGACGAGTTCAAGGATCCCCAGTCGCTCAAGGAAGGCGACGAGGTGGAGGTGTTCCTGGAGCACCTCGAGGACCAGGAGGGCGCGGTCGTCCTCTCGAAGAAGAAGGCCGACTTCATGCGGGTCTGGGAGAAGATCCGCGTGGCCCACGAGAACGATCAGCCGGTCGAAGGCACGCTGGTCAAGAAGATCAAGGGCGGCGTGGTCGTGAACCTGATGGGCGTCGACGCGTTCCTCCCCGGGAGCCAGATCGCGCTCCGCCGGGTGCCGAATATCGACGAGCTGCTGGGCCAGACCTACGAGTTCAAGATCATCAAGCTCAACAAGCGCCGGCGGAACATCGTCGTGAGCCGCCGCGTCATCCTCGAGAACGAGCGGGCGCACAAGCGCGAGCACCTGATGAAGGAGCTCGCCGTGGGTCAGGTGCGAAAGGGCGTGGTCAAGAACATCACCGACTTCGGCGCCTTCATCGACCTGGGCGGCGTGGACGGCCTGCTCCACATCACCGACATGTCGTACGGCCGGGTGTCGCACCCGACCGAGATGGTCGCTATCGGCAAGGAAGTCGAGGTCAAGATCCTCGACATCGACTGGCAGCGCGAGCGTATCAGCCTCGGCATGAAGCAGCTCCAGTCGTACCCGTGGCAGAACGTGGCCGCCAAGTACCCGGTGGGCACGCGGGTGCAGGGGAAGGTGGTCTCGATCACCAACTACGGCGCGTTCGTCGAGATCGAGCCGGGCATCGAGGGCCTGGTGCACATCTCCGAGATGAGCTGGACCCGGAACGTGCGCCACCCGTCCAAGATCGTGAGCATCGGCGAAACGATCGAAGCCGTGGTGCTCAAGGTGGACGAGGCGGAGGAGAAGATCTCGCTCGGCATGAAGCAGACCGAGCAGGATCCGTGGATGGTGCTGCCGCTCAAGTACCCGGTGGGCACCCGCATTCAGGGCAAGGTCCGGAACCTCACCAGCTTCGGCGCCTTCGTCGAGATCGAGCCCGGCATCGACGGCCTGATCCACATCTCCGACATGTCGTGGACCAAGCGGGTGCAGCACCCGTCCGAGGTGGTCAAGAAGGGCGACTCGGTGGACGTGGTCATCCTCAACATCGACGCGGAGAACAAGCGGATCAGCCTGGGCTTGAAGCAGGCCGAGGAAGATCCCTGGCTCCGGATCGGCGAGACCTATCCCATCGGGATGGAGCTCCGCGGCCGCGCGGTGCGCCTGATGGACAAGGGCGTCGTGGTCGACCTCGGCAACGATATCGAGGGCTTCGTTCCGATGTCGCAGCTCGGCGTGGCCAACATCGAGAACCCGGGCGACGCCGTGAAGGAAGGGCAGGTGCTCGACCTCAAGGTGCTCGAGGTGGATCCCATCCATCACCGGATCGTTCTGGCGGTGGTGGGCTATCCCGACGAGCCGATCGTGCCGCCCGCCAAGCCGGTGTACGAGGAAACCAAGGCGGAGTAGCCGACCGCTTTCTGACGTGTCGAGCGGGCCCCGGGCGGGGCCCGCTCGTGTATTCGGCCCGAGTACGAGGCGCCGATGGACGCCTTCGGTTCCGATTCGATTCCCTCTGCGGCCATTCCTGCGGCCGCGCAATGGCGTCCGGGTTCGCCCATCGATCCCGATGCCGCCACCGCTGCCTACCTCGCTACGGTACCACCCGCCGTTCGTGAGCGGTCGCATCGCTACACCGACGGCGGTTACTGGCTCGAGCTCTGGGGCGCTCTCCTCTCGGCGGCGATCCTGCTGTTCCTGCTCCACGGCGGTTGGTCGCGGCGCATCAGGGACTGGGCCGAGCGACGGAGTCGGCGGGACACGATCCGGTCATATCTCTACTACGTCGTGTTCACGCTGATCGTGAGCGTGCTGAGCTTTCCGCTTACCCTATACGCGGGCTTCATTCGGGAGCACGCGTACGCGCTTTCGACTCAGAGCTTCGGCGGGTGGCTCCGGGATCAGTTGGTTGGCCTCGCGGTCTCGCTGGTGCTCGGTGGGCTGGCCGTCTCGGCGCTGTACGCCGTGTTCCGGCGATTTCCTCGTCGGTGGCCGGTCATCGGCTCGATCGTCGGGTTGGGGTTCGTGGTGCTCACGGTGGTCATCTCGCCGGTGTTCCTGGAGCCCCTGTTCAACCGGTTCACGCCGCTTACCGACGCGCGGATCCGGGATCCGATTCTCCGGATGGCCCACGCCAACGGCATCGCGGTCGATCGGGTGTACGTGCAGGACGCGTCGCGCCAGACCACCCGCATCAGTGCTCATGTCTCCGGCCTGCTCGGCACCCAGCGCATCGTGCTGAACGACAACCTGCTCCGCCGGGCCACGCTGCCCGAGATCGAGGCGGTGATGGGCCATGAGATGGGCCACTACGTGCTGGGGCACATGTATCAGTTCCTCATCTTCTTCACGCTGATCATCCTGGCGGGCTTCGCGCTGCTGCGGAGCGTGTTCGACTGGGCCGTCGGCAAGTGGGGGGAGCGCTGGGGTGTTCGCGGTATCGCCGACCCGGCGGGACTGCCGCTGCTCATGCTCATCCTGTCGGTCTACCTCACGGTCCTGACCCCGGTGCTCAACAGTTACGTGCGCGGCTCCGAATCGGCTGCGGACGCCTTCGGGCTGAACGCCGCCCGGCAGCCTGACGGGTTCGCTCAGATCGCCCTCAAGCTCGCCGAGTACCGGAAGCTCGACCCGGGGCCGCTGGAGGAGCTCCTACTGTTCGACCACCCCAGCGGGCGCACCCGCATTCACATGGCGATGCAGTGGAAGGCGGCGCAGCGGTGAGCGGTAAGCGGTGAGCCGTGAGCGGGGTACGGAGGAGTCACCCTG
>DATEJD010000330.1:0-8591 GCA_035278325.1 Gemmatimonadales bacterium
CCTTGCCCGGAGTGGTGGGCGAGGGCCCCGCGGGCTCGCCGGGCTTCGGCGCCGGCGTGGGGGCGGGCGGGTTGGCGGTCGTGCCGGAGCTGCACGCCGCGAGTACCAGGGCGGCGAGCACGGCGCCGGAAACGGATTGCGGCCGGGTCATGGGATCGGGGTGACCTTGGTCGTCTGAGAGATGGTGATGGGAAGCGGATGATCCGAGAACGCGCCCGCGATCGTGAGCGCGGACTGGAGCTGCCAGTCCCCACCGAGGTACGCACCGTCGGGGCTCACGAAGTAGGTGCCGGTGCCCTTGCCGCTGCCTTCGATCCGGGCCGGCCGACCGGTGTCGGTAGGCTGGGTTCCGTGAATGGTGGAGGCGTACGCGCTGGTCACCCGGAGCGCCTTCCGGGTTCCCCGGGTTTCCTTCCCGACCACCCGGTAGGATGTCACCCGCTGGACCACCACGCTGTCGACCCCGTTGGTCGTCGCCTGGGTACTCGTGTCGGCCCACTGCTCACCCGGCCTGGCGCCGGCCTTTACCCAGGGGAAGAAGTCCGTCAGGAATCCCTGCACCCGCGCGGCGGCCGGCGAGACGTTGATCGCCTCCAGGGTCGAGAGCTTCCCGGCCGCGCTCAGGAACGAGTGGAACTCCGCCCCGCGCGCGCTGTCGAAGACGCTCGCGGGAATGGGGCCGGCGCTGTCGCCCCGCATCGAGTCGACCACGATCCGGACGGTCTTGCCGCCCGTGGTGTCGTTCAAGGTGACGGTGAGGAAGCTGGAGGTCGAGAACGAGACCGTCTGGCGGCCCTTGCCCGCGGCCGTCGCATCGACGTCCTGGGTCAGCGTCTGGTCCACGCGAAAGCGGCTGGTGACGGGCGCGCGCCCGGCCGGCGTGGCGCCGAGGAGTACGGCGAAGGTGGTCAACGCGGCGAGCCGTGCGCGCATCAGGTCCCTCGTCAGTCGAAGCTGGACGGCCCTCCGAACCAGGTCCGGAGGGCCGCCGCTGGTCGAGCCGTAAGCCGAGTTCTGTTCCCGGCGCTTGCGCGCCTGGGATGGTCATCTGTCTGGGATGGCCGTTGCCGGCCACCTCGAGCAGCCTACCCGCGGCTGGTACTGCACGGTGTGGGTCACACCTCGCCGCTTATTTGGCCTTGCTCCGACTGGGGGTTGCCGTGCCGCCGACGTTGCCGCCGACGCGGTGGGCTCTTACCCCACCGTTTCACCCTTACCCGCCGGTTGCCCGACGGGCGGTCTGTTCTCTGTGGCCCTGTCCGTCGCCTTTCGGCGCCCAGGCGTTACCTGGCAGTCTACCCGGTGGAGCTCGGACTTTCCTCGAGACGCCCGGAGGCGCTCGCGACCATCACGCTCGGCCAGCGCGGGGGAATATAACGGACGATAGGGCGATAGGACGATAGGGCGGTAGAAGACGATAGGGCGATAGGGCGATAGGGCGATAGAGGGTGCGGGGGCGACCCTCCTCATCCCGAGCGCAGCGAGGGACCTTCTCCGCGGGTATCGAGGCCCGTTCGAGAAGATCCCTCGCGTTGCTCGGGATGAGGGACCGCGGTCCCGCACCGCCCTATCGCCCTATCGTCCTATCGCCCTATCGTCTTCTATCGCCCTATCGCCCTATCGTCTTCTATCGCCCTATCGTCTTCTATCGCCCCAACTACCCCGCCTCTGTGAGCCGCGCCAACCCCTGCTGCGCCTGGCGTACGAACGGCTGCAGGGAGGCGTCGGCCATGCGCCATTGGCTCAGCACCTGCTGGTACGCCTGTCGCGCCTCGGCCCGGCGGCCGAGCTGCTCGAATGCGGCGGCGCGGAGGAGACGCACCCGGCCCAGCATGCCCCAGCGCGAATCGAAGTCGCCGGTCCACAGCGCTTCCGGCTCGAAGTTCTGCAGCTGGCGGAGGGTGGCCTGATAGTCGCCCAGGAGGAAGTAGGCCTGCGCGGCGAGCGGACGGCGATAAGTGGCGTACATGGGCTTGGACTGCGACGAGTCCGGCTCCGCCAGCGCCCGCCGCGCCGCCGCCGAGTCGCCGCGGCTCAAGGCGAGGAGCGCGCGCACTTCCTTGGTGAGGGCCTCGCCCGTGAGCGTTCGGTACTCGTTGAGCGCGCTGGTGTCGGCGCTGGGGCCGGTGAACAGGCCGATCGCGGCGGACGCCCCGCTGTGGGCCACGTGGGTCCGCTGCTCGGCCGGCGCCATCCGCACCGCTTCGGCGGCGCTCTGCCATACCTGCCGAAGCGAGGCCGTGGGCACGCCGCTGGCACCGTACAACTCGCCCAGGTACGACCGGCGCCAGCCTTCGCCCGACTGACCCTCGCTCTTCCCTCCCGGCGTCGGGACCACTTCGCGCCGCACCTGATCCGCCAGGTCGATCGTCTTGGCCGCGGTGGCCAGGTCACCCTGATAGGCGAATACGTTGGCCGCGGCCGCGATGTCGCTCACGACCGTGAACGAGCCCTCGTAGGCGCGGAAGTCCTGCGGTGCCACCGTGTCGAGCGCGAGCCGAAGCTCCTTGGCCGCGCGGTCGACCTGACCCGACGCGAAATGGATCCGCGCCTCGACGAAGGGCAGCTCGGGATGCTTGGGCGTGCTCTGGCGGAACCGGTCCACCTCGGCCAGCGCCGCCCCGTAGTTGCCCGACGCGACGTACGCGTCCACCATCGCGCCGTGGGCGCGGAGCGTGGTCGGCTGGCTGGACACCCAGCTCCGCGCCGTCGACAGCGCCTCGGTCCGGGCCCGGCGCACCGCGGCCGCCACCGCGGCACTGTCCACCAGCGTGTGCCCGTCCGAGCTCTGCGTCAGCGCGAAGGAGTCGGGGGACACCATGGCGTACGACGGATGCGGCATCGCCGCGCTGCCAAGCATGAACTGCACGTGGTCGTACGCGAGCGCGTAGTCGGGGTCCAGCGTGAGCGTCCGGCGGAACGCGCGGATGGCCTGGGTCCAATGCGGCGCCTCGTTGGTGCCGGCGGTGTCGTGGAACCAGGCCTCGCCCAGGCCGTACCAGGCGTCGCAGTCGGTCGAGTCACGCGCCAGCAGCTGCTGGTATGCTTTGCGCGCGTCGACGTACTCGCCGCCGAGGAAGGCACGGTACGCATTGATCACCGTCCGCTCGTGCGCGGGCAGGTTGCTCGAGTAGGCGGTGGCCCGCACGATGGCCGCGTCGGCGATCGAATCGTTGATGCCCACCAGCCAGCCGCGGGTGAGCGCGAGCTTGTAGTAGGCCAGGCCGAACGTGGTATCGAGCTGGATGGCCCGCTGCAGGTCGCGCTGCGCGCCGCCCAGGTCCCAGCGGTTGAGCTGCTCGACCCCGGCCAGGTAGGCGCGGTAGGCCTCGAGCGAGGCGGTGGTCGACCGCGCGAGCCCGATCGGCACCTCGTTCGGCGCGCCCGACAGATCGAGCAGCTTGGCGGCGAGCTGGTCGAACACCGGGCGCACGTCGTCACCGGCGCGATCGTCGACCTGGGCCACGTCCACCCGCTTGCCGCTGGCGACGTCGTACACCCGCGCGGTCAGGTGGAGCGAGTCGCCGGCCTGCGCGAAGTCGCCCAGCACCACGGTCCACACGCCCGCCTCGCGCGCCAGGCGGCGCGCCATCTCGAGCCCGATGTCGTCGCCGGGACGGAGCCGGTGCTTGCTCAGCAGATCGTGCAGCCGCTCGTGGTCCACGACGGTAAGGTCGTTCCACTGCGACAGGTTGAGCCCCAGCATGCTCACGCTGCCTTCGCGGAGCCAGTCCACCGCGCGGTCGTCGCGCTGGTTGTCGAACGGGAGCACCAGGATCGAGTGGCGCGGGTTCACCCCGGCCGGCGGCCCGGGCGTGCGGCGTGCCAGGCCGACGACGCCGGCCACCAACGCGACGGTGGCCGCCGCGGCCAGCAGCACCACCCGGCGGCGCCGGCGATCGCGCGGCGCGGGCTGCTCGACGGTGAGCGCCTGGCGGAACGCGTCACCGGTCTGCCACCGGTCGGCCGGGTGCTTCTCCAGCGCGCGCATGATCGCGGCGGCGAGCGGGCGGGGCACGTCGGGGCGCAGGCGGTCGATCGGTGTGGGCCGTTCGGCAATGTGCTTGGACACCACCACCCGGTTCGGGCCCTGGAACGGCGGCGTGCCGGCCAGCATCTCGTAGGCCACCACACCGAGCGCGTAGAGATCGCTCCGGCTGTCGACCTCCTCGCCGGCGGCCTGCTCGGGGCTCATGTACGTCGGCGTGCCCACGGCCACGCCCTGGCCCGTGCTGCTGGTGCCCGAGTCGCCGGCCATCGCGCGCGCGATGCCGAAGTCGGCCAGCATGGCGCGGCCGGTGGCTTCGTCGAGCAGCACGTTCTCCGGCTTGACGTCGCGGTGGACCACGCCCGCGCGGGCCGCCGCGTCCAGCGCAGCGGCCATATCGGCCACGATGCGGGTGACGGCGGCCGGATCCAGCCGCCGCTCGCGGGTCAGCCGCTGGCGCAGGCTCTCACCCTGCACCTCGTCCATGACATAGTAGAGGAGGCCGTCCGCGTTGCCCGCCGCATGCACCCCGACCACGTTGGGGTGCCGAAGCTTGGCGATGGTGCGTGCTTCGGCCAGGAATCGCCGGCCGATGGAGGAGTGAGCGGCGAGCTCGGGGTGAACCGCCTTGATGGCCACGCGGCGGTCGAGCGTGGTGTCCGTGGCGAGGAACACGACGCCCATGCCCCCTCGTCCGAGCTCGCGCTCGAGCCGGTACTGCGGCTCCAGCACCGCCTGCAGCGCGCCGAACAGATCGTGGGTCGGAGGCGTCATGGCCCAACCGGCGTAGGAACGGAACCGGCAATATACCCAGGCGAAGCCTTCATTGGATGCATCGCCCGTTTAAACGGTTGCGTATCGCGCGGAAGCGAGATGTTTCGGGTTGAACCCGAGTTGACGTCCGAGGCCTATCCTCTTGCACCAACCTGCGGGAGGGAAGTGTGGTCTACGTCGCCGATGCTGCCTCGACCACCGTCGCGGCGGTGCTCATGCCCGGCGAGCGCCCCCGGGTCGACGCGGCCGGGAACGGGCTCTTCGCCGTGCTGCATCGGGACTCGATTCCGGAGGCGGTGCGGGCGGTGCGCGAGCGGCCGGTCGATGCCGTGCTGGTCAGCGTGCATCGGTGCGGCCCGGACCAGATGGAAGTGCTGGGCCATCTGGTGCGGGAGTTTCCGTCGATCCCCACGGTGGCGCTGGTCTCCCAGCACGATCCCGGCGCCATCGAGATGCTGCTCCGGCTGGGCGCGTCTGGCGTGCGACAGGTGGTCGACGTCACCTCGCCGGCGGGCTGGAACCGGCTGCGGCAGGTGGTGGGTCAGCCGGCCACCCGGGCGGTGGCCCGCATCCAGCATCCCATCCTCGATGCCGTGGCCGACGCGCCGCCCGACGCGCGCCTGTTCCTCGAGGCCATGATCCGGCTCGCGCCCGAGATCCCGACCGTGACGGCCCTCGCCCAGCAGCTCTCGGTCCGTCCCAGCACCCTGATGTCGCGCTTTGCGCGCGCGGGGCTCCCCTCACCCAAGAACTATCTCGCCGCCATCCGACTGCTGCACGCCGCCTTCCTGTTCGAAACCGTCGGCCTTTCGGTGGCCGACGTGGCCTATCGGCTCGAGTACAGCTCGCCCCAGAGCTTCGGCCGGCACCTGCGCGCCATGCTGGGCCTCACCGCGCTCGAGTTCCGGCGGCGATTTCCCTTCCCCGTCGCGCTGCAGCGCTTCGTGACGCTGATGATGGAACCGTACCGTGAGATCTGGCGAACGTTCCACCCGCTGGCGGCGGGCAGCTGGGAAGCTGGGAGAGGACCCGCGCGCCCGCGCGCGTGAGAGTCAGCGGCCAACCAGGCGGCCGTGCCGCCGGAGCACGTCACGCAGCGCGTCGTGCGGCAGGGCCGGCACCCGGTACCAGTTGGCGCCGCTCATGGTGCGTGCCGCCAGCATGGCGTTGATGATGGCCTCTTCCGTGGCCTGCACGGCTGCCTCGTAGACCGGATCGATCACGTCGTCGTTCAGCATCTGGACGGTGGCCACCCCGCGCCGGCCCGGCGTGCCGGTGGGGCCGGTCGAGAACGCGATGAAGAGATCACCGGATCCGACGCCAGCGATCCCACCCATGCGCCCGATCCCCAGCGCCGCCCGGCGCGCCACCCGCTTGAGCTGGTGAGGAAGCAGCGGGGCGTCAGTAGCCAGCACCACGATGATCGACCCGTGCTCGGTGGGCGGCGAAGCCACCCCGTCTCCCCCGGCCCCGTCTCCTGCGGCCCGGCTGCAGCGCTCGGGTGCCAGGCTCGAATCCAGCGGCTCGCTGGTATCGTAGCACGGCTCCTCTACCGTGACCTCCTGCCCCACGGGCACGCCGGCTATCCGGAGCTGACGCCGGAGCCCGAAGTTGCACTGCACCAGCGCGCCCACGGTAAAGCCGCCGGCCTTTTCGGACAGCTGCCGGCTGGCCGTGCCGATCCCGCCCTTGAAGCCCAGGCACTGCATGCCGGTCCCGCCGCCCACATTGCCCTCGGCCACGGCGCCGCCGCTGGCGTTGGCGATGGCCTCGTACACGTGCGCCTTGGTCACGTGAAAGCCGAAGATATCGCTCAAGTCGCCGTCCCAGGTCTCCGCCACCACGGGCAGGCAGCAATGGCGCGCGTCCTGGAGCCGGGTGGCGCCCCACTCGATGACCGCGTCGCGCACCGTGCCCACGCTGTTGGTGTTGGTGATGGCGATCGGGTAGAACAGCAGGCCGTAGTCCTCGATCCACGGCGTGCCGGTCATCTCGCCGTTGCCGTTGAGGCTGAACCAGCCAGCGAACACAGGCGAGAGATCGTCGCGGCCGCGCGGAAAGATGGCGGTGACCCCGGTCCGGACCGGACCCTTCCCCGGGACCAGCCGCCCCGCCCCGCGGATGATCGTGGCGTGACCCACGGTGACGCCGGGGACGTCGGTGATCGCGTCGAGGCGACCGGGCGTCCCGTCGAGCGGCACGCCCAGGTCGCGGGCCCGTTCCGCCGGTTGCTGCGCCGGGGCCGGCGGGGTCGCGAACAGCGCCAGCGCTGTGCACAGCACGAGGGCCGCCGCCGGCCGAAGGCCGCTCACGGCGTACCGTGGGAGCGAAACACGAAGTACACGGCCCCCATGATGCACAGGCCGGCCCACAGATAATCGAGCTTCACCGGCTGCCGCATGTAGAGCACGGCGAACGGAACGAACACCACCAGCGTGACCACTTCCTGCAGGATCTTGAGCTGCGCGAGCGAGAGCGCCGTATAGCCGATGCGGTTGGCCGGCACCTGCAGCAGATACTCGAACAGCGCGATGCCCCAGCTCGCCACGGCGGCGACGTACCATGGCCGGTCGGCGAGATTCTGCAGGTGGGCGTACCAGGCGAACGTCATGAACACGTTCGAGCACACCAGCAGCAGGGCCGCCTGGTAGACGACGTCGGTTCTAATCGTTCCTCCCGGGGCGGAGCTCGGCGTCCACGGCCCGGCCGGCGGCGGCGACGATCCCGGGGATCGCCGCGACGTCGGCCTCGGTCGTGCGGAAGTTGACGATGCAGGCACGCAGCAGGAATCGGCCGTCCACGACGGCGTTGGTCACGAACAGCTCCCCCCCGGTCTTGAGCCGGGCGAGCACGGCCTCGTTGAGCGCGTTGAGATAGGATTCGGCGGCGCCCGCACCGCGCAGGTCGCGCGGCACGTAGCGGAAAGTCGCGATGCTGAGCCCCAGGGTAGCCGCCTCGAGCTCGGGATGGGCGGCCACGTGACGGTGGAGCGATGCGGCCAGCCGACAGTCGTCGCCGATCATCTGGACGTAGCCCGACCGTCCTGCCTGTCTTAGGCCCAGCCACACCTTGAGCGCGCGGAAGCCGCGGCTGTTCTGCAGACCCAGCTCGTAGTAATTGATGGGCGGCTCGTCGCCGCCGATCTCGAAACGATAGTAGCTCGGGGTATAGCCGAACGCCTCGCCCAGCCGCTGCGGCTCCCGCACCAGCACGCAGCCCGCCTCGAGCGGCGCGTAGAGCCACTTGTGCGGGTCCACCGCCAGTGAGTCGGCCAGGCCGAGCGCGTGGAGGTCCTCGGGCGCGTCCGGCAGCACGGCTGCCGGCGCCCCGTAAGCGCCGTCCAGGTGCAACCAGAGCCCATGCGCCCGGCAGATCTCGGCCAGCTCGCGGATGGGATCCACCGCGCCAGTGGCGACGCTCCCCGCCGTGCCCACCACCATGATCGGCCGGTCGCCCCGGGCCAGGTCCTCGCGAATGCACTCGCGCAGCACGTCGGTGCGGAGTCGCTGCGCCGCGTCGGTGGGGATCCAGCGAATGGCGTCCGTGCCCAGTCCGAAGAGGTCCGCCGCCTTCTGGATCCAGGTGTGGGTGCCGGCGGAGGCATAGATGCGGAGCGGCGCGGTCACGCCGAGGCCGGTGCTTCGGGCCGCCTCACCCAGCATCGCGCGGCGGCCGGCCAGGAAGCAGACGAAGTTGGCCATGTTGCCGCCGCTCACCAGCAGCCCGCCGCACCCGGTGGGATACCCCACCAGCTCCGCGATCCAACGCACCGTCTGGGCCTCGATCTCCGAGGCCACCGGCGACAGCTCCCAGCCGCCGACGTTGGGGT
>DATEJD010000331.1:0-6035 GCA_035278325.1 Gemmatimonadales bacterium
GTTGTGGGGCTCGGGCCCGGGCCCCCGCCGGTCGAGGCCCACCCGCTCCTGCAGGTAGAACACCGGGCCGCGCGAGGTGAGCTTGATCAGGAGCGCCAGCAGCACGAACACCGGCAGCAGCGCCAGCAAGGCCAGCAGCGCGAGGGTGAAGTTGAGGGCGCGATGCAGCCACGCGGCGGCTCCCGCCGGCAGCGGCACCGCGACGTGATGCAGCGCACGAGCCCACGCATTCGACTGGGCTCGTCGCGGCGCCAGACTGGCCGTAAGCTGACGCCGGCGTACTCCTGAGGTAGCGGTTCCCATGCTGGTGATATCGACTCGCGGCTCGGGTCCGAACGAAAAGCAATCAGTCGCTAGCTTAACGAGTCCTCATCTGCTGTTTCGTGATCCCACTCACGTTCGCGCGCTCGCTTAACTCCGCCGCCTCGGCGCTGGCGGTCGCGCATGGGTGAGTAATGGATTCTGAAACTCCCCCAAGCCGAAGCTCGCCAGCCACTGACTGAATCGCGAGCGCTCGACGGTCGGCTCCTGAGGGAGCTCATCGGCCGATGGGGCCGGCTCCTCCATCGCGGGGTTACCCACCGGGGTAGCCGGATCGGGCTCTGAGTGCTGGGTCATACGGCATGTCCGGGTAAAGAGCTGAATGGACCCTGGGGACGGGGCGATGCGGTTCAAGGATGACGCCGCAAATTTCGGCAGGACGGGGGCAGGTGACCGAGCCCGATGGCCTTGGTCTAAGATATTGTCAAGCCGTGCCTTAGCCGTTATAGTTCTGCTGCCCGCGAGAAGGGCAGCACGGGATGGCGTTGTGGCGGGCCCACACCGGATCGCGTTTTCGCGCCACAGCCGGCTCCCGAGCCTGGGCGTGGCGCTAAGTCCCGCAAACTGTTGCGCGGTGTCAGCGGCAGGAGCCGGGGCCTTCCCGACCACCCCACGCTAACCTTCACCCGCGCATGCGATTGTCGGTTTACGCGTGACCCGCACGAGTCCTGCGTTCGGCCGATCCGGACTCGGACGGGTTTCTCTTCACCCTGGTACCCATCTCAATGGCAAACCGAGACAAGGCACCGGCCGCGCCGCTCGTGCTCATCGCCAACGATCAGGAGTGGTCGGCCCGCTCCATCGAAAGCATCCTGGGGCCCAACGGCTACTCGGTCGTCCGGGCCTACACGGGACAGCAGGCGCTCGAGCGGGCGCGCACCTCTCAGCCCGACATCATCATCCTCGACGCGCAGATGCCGGACATGCACGGGTTCGAGGTCTGTCGGGCCCTGCGCAGTGATCCCCGCTTCAGCGTGACCACACCGATCGTGATCACGACGTCGGGTCCGTCGGGGCGGGCTCAGCGGCTCGAGGCCTATCGCTGCGGGGCGTGGGAGTTCCTGGGGCAGCCGCTGGACGGTGAGGCGCTGCTGCTCAAGCTGGCCACGTTTCTCCAGTCGAAGCAGCAGGTGGACGTGCTGCGCGAGGAGAACCTGCTGGATTCGGGCACGGGGCTGTACAACATGCGAGGTCTGGCCCGCCGGGCCAAGGAGATCGGGGCGGACGCGCTGCGCCGGCGGGAGGCGCTGGCCTGCGTCGTGTTCGCGCCCGAGACCGAGCCCGAGGTCGAAGAGGAGTCGCCGAGCGAAGAGCTGCTGCGCATGTCCGATCAGATCGGGACCATCTTCCGGCAGGTGGGCCGGGTGTCGGACGCGATCGGCCGCCTGGGTCCGAGCGAGTTCGGCGTCATCGCGCCGGCGACCGGCAACGAGGGCGCCGTCCGCCTGGTCAACCGCCTCGGCGGTGCCGTGGAGGCCACCAAGATCCCGGTGCGGGGCGGCGAGGTGATGCTCCGAGTCAAGGCCGGCTACTGTGCCGTTCCGGACTTCGCCGAGTCGGCCGTGGACGCCACCGAGCTGCTGCTTCGTGCAACAGCCGCCTTGCGAGATCTCCGGCGGGGCGGAGAGGGCGAGCGGATTCGGGCCTTCGAACAGGTCTCTCTGCAGTATCCCAGCTGATACACAATTCCCTCTAAGTGTAGCCTCTGCACAACGCTATGTTGCGTTTGCCGCACCAGGGCCTGTTGGCCTGGCGCGGCAATTGCTTGACTTGTGCTGCAGCCTGTGGTAGAAAAGTCACCGCGCCCGAGCTTCCCGATGGGTCGATCCATCAGGCCGCCCGGCGAGTGTATGGGCGCATCCACAGACCGCATCGCGGTCCCGCATGAGGAGACCAGGATGTCCAATCCGCTCGCCCAGCAGGACCGGTCGGGCGCGCCCGCCACCGATCCGGCGTCACGCGATCCGTTTTCGATTCCCAGCGAAGTCAAGGCCAGCATCCGCGTGCTCGTGGTGGACGACGAACGCACCCTGCGGGAAAGCTGCGCGAGCGTGCTGCAGATGGACGGCTACAATGTCACGCTGATCGGCCGGGGCGAAGAGGCGCTCGACACCGTCAAGCGACGCAAGTTCGACATCATCCTGGTCGACCTCTACATGTCGCAGGTGTCGGGGCTCGACATCCTGCGGGCCACGCTGCAGGCCTACAAAGACACCATCGTCGTCGTCATGACGGGCAATCCCAGCGTCACCAGCAGCATCGAGGCGCTCCGCGCCGGCGCCTGGGACTACCTGCCCAAGCCGTTCAGCGCCACCCACCTGCAGGTGCTCATCGGGCGGGCGTCCCACGCCGTGATGATGGCCCGCGAGGCGCAGGACCTCCGGGTCCAGCTCATGAAGCAGCACGGGCACAGCGACAAGATCGCCCTGATCGGCATCTCCCCGCTGTTCCGGCAGGCGGTCGAGCTGGCCCGCAAGGTGGCCGGGACCGACGCGTCCGTGTTCATCAGCGGCGAGAGCGGGACGGGCAAGGAGGTCATCGCCCAGTTCATCCACCAGAACAGCCGCCGGTCCGGCCGCACGCTGGTGCCGATCAACTGCGCGGCGCTGCCCGAGCCGCTGCTCGAGAGCGAAATGTTCGGCCATCGGAAGGGCGCCTTCACCGGCGCCGACCGCGACAAGCCCGGGCTGCTCGAGACGGCCAACGGCGGCACGCTGTTCCTGGATGAGCTCACCGAGATGTCCATGCCGCTCCAGGCCAAGCTGCTCCGGGTGATCCAGGACGGCGTGGTGCGGCGGGTGGGGAGCGAGCAACACGACGCGGTGGTGGACGTCCGGTTCATCTCCGCCACCAACCGCGAGCCGCAGGACGCGGTGGATTCGGGCGTGCTCCGCGGAGATCTCTTCTATCGCCTGCGGGTGGTGCCCATCAAGCTGCCGCCGCTCCGCAAGCGCCCCGAGGACATTCCGCTGCTGGCCAACCATTTCCTCACGGTGTACTGGCAGCGCCATCGCCAGATGGGCGACCGGGTCCCTCGCCTGAGCGACGCGAGCGTCGCCTTCTTGCGTTCGCGCCCGTGGCGAGGCAACGTTCGGGAACTTCAGAACGTCATCGAGCACGTCGCCGTTCTCGCGGAGCCGGATCAGATCATCCAGCCGAACGACATCCCGGTTTACGATGACGGCGCCGAGTGGCCGGCCGACACGGTGGTGAGCTCCAGCGTGATGGACGAGGCCTATCACGCCGCCAAGGATCGGGTTGTGGCTCAGTTCGAGAAGGAGTATCTGACTCGGCTGGTCACCCGGGCGGGCGGCAACATGTCCAAGGCCGCGCGCCTGGCCAGCATCGACCGCACCACGCTCTACCGGCTCATGGACAAGCACGCCTTCCATCGCGACGAGAGTCCGGGGCTGCCTGAGTGACACCGGAGACCGCACTGCCCGGCACCACGAGCGGGGAGCGCCGCCGGGCGGCGACGGGCGGTGCCGCGCCGGTGCGGGTGTGGGATCCGGAAGGCCCGTCGGGCGGCTCCATCGCGCCCCCGCTCTGGGATGCCCTGCGCGACGCGGTGCTCTGGGCTCAGAACGAGTGGGAGAGCGCCGTCGAGCACGCCGCGGGCATGGACGAGGTCACCGTCCAGCTGGCGCAGGTCTGCGCCGCCATCCGGCAACAGGCCAGCGGCCAGAATCCCGATCTCACCGCGCTGCCCCGCAATCCGCTCTCACGCCGCCTGGTGGGACTGGTGCGGGCCAGCTTTCTCGAGCGGGCCCAGGCGCTCCCGTCGGTCGACGCCGGCCAGCTGCTCCGCATGCTCGCCGCGGTGGAGCAGGTGAGCCAGCGCCTGGAGGCCGACTGGTCGCAGCACTTCGCCGACCGGCTGTCGGGCCCCGACGGGCTCGAGCTGGTGGTGGAAGTGGCCCACGATCTCCGCTCCCCGCTCACCTCGATCCTGTTCCTCGCCGAGACGCTGCAGCGTGCGCGGAGCGGGCCCGTGAATCCGGTCCAGGAGCGCCAGCTCGGCCTCATCTACAGCGCCGCGTTCGGCCTGAGCTCGGTGGCGAGCGACGTGATCGAGCTCGCCCGGGGCGGCGACCGCCTGGTGGACCTGGATCCGATTCCGTTCTCCGTGACCGACATCCTCGAGTCGGTGCGCGACATCGTGCAGCCGATCGCGGAGGAGAAGAGCCTGACCGTGCGGCTCACCCCGCCCGAGGCGGACTTTCGCATCGGCCACCCGGTGGCGCTGAGCCGGGTGCTGCTCAACCTCACCACCAACGCCCTCAAGTTCACGGCGGAAGGCTTCGTCGAGGTGGTGGCCCGCGAGGCCGGGGGCCGGGCGGTGGAATTCTCGGTGCGGGACACCGGGCGCGGCATTCCGCCCCAGAGCATGGCCACCTTGTACGAACCGTTCCGCCGGCGGCAGAAGCCCGGCGAATACGCCTTCTCGGGGTCGGGGCTGGGCCTCTCCATCTGCCGCAAGCTGGTCGAGGCGATGGGCTCGACGCTCGGGGTCGAGACGGCCGCCGGATACGGCACCCGGTTCCACTTCGTGCTGGACCTTCCCCTCGCCGGCGAGCCCCAGTTCAGCTGACCGTCCGCCGCCCCTACCAGTGGTTCTCGACCGCGGCTAAATTCTTCAGGTTGGCCACTTCCGGAACGCTCTCGCTGGCGCGCCCGGCGACCCGGCCGATATCGCGCCGCGCCCTGGACCGACCGTTCCTCCCCGGTGGCCATCCAGCATCCGACGACGACCCCTGGCGGGAGCCCGGGTCTTCGCGCACTCCTCGCTGCCCTGCCGCTGTTCCGGGTCCGGCCAGGCGCGTCGAGGGGGATGGCGCGGGACCGCGGGCCCCGAGACCGAGCGCTTTGTGAACCGACCCCTGATTCGGCCTGCCCGGCACCTGAGCCAACCGCCGGTGCACGCTCCGAACGCGGCACTCCTGATCGACTTCGACAACGTCACCCTGGGCATCCAGAAGGACCTCACCAAGGAACTCCGCACCCTCCTCAACAGCGACATCATCAAGGGCAAGGTCGCGGTGCAGCGCGCCTACGCCGATTGGCGCCGCTACCCGCAGTACATCGTCCCGCTGTCCGAGTCGTCCATCGACCTGATCTTCGCCCCCGCCTTCGGGTCGAGCAAGAAGAACGCGACCGACATCCGCCTCGCCATCGACGCCATCGAGCTGGTATTCACCCGCCCCGAGATCGGCACCTTCATCCTGCTCTCGGGCGACAGCGACTTCTCGACGATGGTCATCAAGCTCAAGGAGTACGGCAAGTACGTGATCGGCGTCGGCATCCGCGAGAGCGCGAGCGACCTGCTGATCCAGAACTGCGACGAGTACTACTCCTACAGCGACCTCGCCGGCCTCACCAAGGAAGTCGACACGCCGTCCATCCAGCGGGACCCCTGGGAGCTGGCCGGCGAGGCGGTCGCGCAGATGGCGCGGAACGGCGACGTCATGCGCTCGGACCGTCTCAAGCAGGTCATGCAGCAGATCGATCCCAACTTCGACGAGCGCAACGCGGGCTTCAACCGCTTCAGCAAGTTCGTGGTGGAAGCGGGCCAGAAAGGCGTGGTGCAGGTTACCAAGCTGGACAATGGCCAGTACGAGGTCGCGCCGCCGGGAGGTGCCGTGCCCGCCGTTGCTCCGGCCGCCGCCCGTCCGCGGGAAGGCGGGGAGGGCGCGCGGGAGGACGGCGGCCGCCGG
>DATEJD010000332.1:0-3544 GCA_035278325.1 Gemmatimonadales bacterium
CGCGGCCGGGCGGCGCGCGCCGGGGCCCAGGCCCCGAGCCCACCGCCGAAGGATTCGACTTCGGTGACTTCGGTGGACTGGGCGACATCTTCTCGTCCATCTTCGGCCGGGGCCGCCAGGAGGAGCCGCAGTCCGAGTCGATCGAGACCATGGTGGAAGTGCCGTTCCGGGTGGCGGCGCTGGGCGGCAAAGTCACCGTCACCATGCAGGTGACGGAGCCGTGTCCTACCTGTGCCGGCTCGGGCGGCGCGCCGGGCGCAACCTGGTCGACCTGTCCCGAGTGCAAGGGCAGGGGCACCATCTCCTTCGGCCAAGGCGGCTTCGCGGTCAACCGTCCGTGCCCGCAATGCCGAGGACGGGGCCGGATTCCGTCGCAGCCGTGTCCCACCTGCCGGGGCGCCGGCGAGGTGCGCACCGAGCGCCAGGTGAACATCACGGTGCCGCCCGGGACCGAAACGGGAACCCGCATCCGCCTGCGAGGCCAGGGTCAAGCTGGCAAGAGTGGGACGCCGGCGGGCGACCTGCTGGTCACGTTCCAGGTGCAGCCGGATCGCTTCTTCCATCGAGAGGGGCTCGACATCGTCTGCGAGGTACCCCTCAATCTCGCTCAGGCCACGCTAGGCACCCGGCTCCGGGTCCGCACCGTGGACGGCAAGAAGGTGGTACTGCGCATCCCCGCCGGTACCCAACCGGGCCGGCGGTTCCGCATCAAGGGGCAGGGCGTCGAGAAGAACGGTGTGAAGGGGGACCAGTTGGTGCAGGTGCAGGTCTCGGTGCCCGACCATCTGACGCCCGAGCAACAGGAAATGCTCAAGCAGTTCGCGGAGTCGGCGGGGCTGCAGTACTGAGCGGTAAGCGGCGGGCGTCACCCTGAACGCAGTGAAGGGGGCATACCCGAACGCATGCCCCCTTCGCTTCGCTCAGGGTGACTCAGCCCCGCTCACCGCTAAGGGTCCGATGGGTCGCCCGCTCGGGCTCACCCGGGCCGGGGCGCCGCTGCTCGTAGGTGCCGTCCGAGTGCAGCTCCCACGCCTGCCGGTTGTCCTCCCACATGAGCAGCAGCAGATCCCGAAGCGCCTGGCGGTCGGCGGGAGCGTCGATGGGCGTCACCGACTCGATGCGCCGGTCCAGGTTCCGCGGCATCCAGTCGGCGGAGCCGATGTAGACCTCCTCCTCGCCGCCGTTCAGGAAGTAGAACGCGCGCGAGTGCTCCAGGAAGCGTCCCACGATGCTGATCACCCGGATCGACTCGCTCACGCCCGGGAGACCGGGGCGGAGGCAGCAGATACCCCGCACGATGAGATCGATCGGCACGCCCGCGCCCGAGGCTTCGTACAGGGCCGCGATGATGTCGGGGTCCACCAGCGCGTTCATCTTGGCGATGATCCGGGCCGGCGCCCCGCTCCGCCGGTGCGCGATCTCCCGCCGGATGAGGCCGAGGAACCGCTCTCGCATCCCCCGCGGCGCCACGATCAGCTTGCGATATCCAGCCGGTGAGGCGAACCCGGTCAGCACGTTGAACAGGTCGGTCAAGTCGGCGCCCAGGGCGGGGGACGCACTCAGGAGCCCGAAATCGGTGTAGAGCCGGGCCGTCTTGGGATTGTAGTTGCCGGTGCCGATGTGGAGATAGCGGCGCATCGTGTCTCCCTCGCGCCGGACCACCAGCATCACCTTGGCGTGGGTCTTGAGGCCGGCGACGCCGTAGCTCACGTGCACGCCGATGTCTTCAAGGCGCTGCGCCCAGATGATGTTGTTCTCCTCGTCGAACCGCGCCTGCAGCTCGATCAGGACCGCCACCTGCTTCCCCCGCTCGGCGGCCTGCACGAGCATGCGGGCGATGCTGGAGTCGCCGCCGGTGCGGTACAGCGTCAGCTTGATGGCGACAACGTCGGGGTCCTCGGCCGCCGCCTGGATGAAGCGCTCGACCGAGGTCTGGAAGCTGTCGTAGGGATGGTGCAGCAGCAGGTCGCCCTCGCGGATCACCTCGAAGATGTTCCGCGGCGTCGCGAGCCGCGGCGGCGTGACCGGGTGGAACACCGGATCCCTGAGCGCCGGGATGTCGAGCGCCGCGATGGTCATCAGGTCGGCCGTGTCCATCATGCCGTGGATCTCGTACAGATCGTCGGTCGTGAGCGGCCGGGTGGGCGGGTCCTGCTGCTCGCTGAACTCCATGAGCAGCAGCTCCCGGAGCGATGGGGGCATCGAGGCGTGCACCTCGATCCGCACCACCTCGGCGAACCGGCGGTTGCGCACCTCCTCCTGGATCAGGCTGAGCAGGTCTTCGGCCTCGTCGCCGTTGTCGATCTGCAGATCGGTGTTGCGGGTAATGCGGAAGGTGTACCAGCCGAGGATCTCGACGCCGGGAAACAGCGCCTCCAGATTGGCGCCGATCACCTCTTCCAGCGGCAGGAAGCTGTTGGGCGTGGGGAGCGGCACCCACCGCGGCAGGATCTTGGGCACCTTGACCCGGGCGAAGCGATCTTCTCCGTCGTTGCCTCGAAGGGCCACCGCCAGCGAAAGACTGAGATTCGAGATGTACGGGAAAGGGTGGCCAGGATCGACGGCCAGCGGGGTGAGCACCGGGAAGACGTTGGCCTGGAAGTAGGCGTCGACGTGCTCGCGCTCCGAGGGTGAGAGCTCGCGGATGCGCTGATGCAGGGTCACGCCTTCGGCGGCCAGGGCGGGGAGGACCTCTGCCAGGCACTGGCGGTGCTGCCGGACCATCTCCCGCACGATCGACGAGATGGCCGAAAGCTGGTCCTCCGGCGTCATGCCGTCGGCGGTGCGCTCGACGATCCCGGCCGCGGACTGCTGCTTGAGGCCGGCCACCCGGACCTGGAAGAATTCGTCGAGGTTGCTGCTGAAGATGCCGAGGAACTTGAGTCGTTCGAGCAACGGCGTACGCGAATCGAGCGCCTCGTGCAGCACGCGCCGGTTGAACTCGAGCCAGGACAGCTCGCGGTTGAGGTAGAGGCTTGGGTCCCGCAGGTCGATCGCGGGTGGCGGTGCTACGGGCTGGAGGAGGTCGGTCACGAACGGAATGTAGGGCCCGGCCCCGAGGGACGAAACATATTGTAACAGGGGTGTAACGGCCCCGGGCGGGCGACGGCGTCACGTCGAGCGCATCGCCGCCAAGCATCGCGAGCGCAGGATCACGGTCATCCCGAGCACAGCGAAGGATCGTCCACCGCGTCCGATGCCCTCACACCTTCCGCATCGGAAACGCAAACGACAGCACCAGGCTCACCAGCCCCACCACGAGCCCGCCCCAGAACGCCGGCCAGAACCCCGCCACCGTGAAGCCCAGATTCCACCGCGCCGAGAGCCAGCCGGTCACCAGCAGCATGATCGCGTTGATCACCAGGGTGAACAGGCCCAGCGTGAGGACGATGAGCGGGCAGGTAAGTACGGTCAACAGAGGCCGGAGCAGGCTGTTGACGATCCCGAACACCGCCGCCACCAGGATCAGCTGGAGCAGGTCACCGTTGAAGCCGAGGCCGGGAATCAGGGACCCTGCCACCCACAGCGCGATGGCATTGAACAG
>DATEJD010000333.1:0-8909 GCA_035278325.1 Gemmatimonadales bacterium
GCTTCGCTCAGGGTGACTCGCTCCACTCGGGATGAGGCGGCTCGCCGATCCCGCCCCTTATCGCCCTATCGTCCTATCGCCCTATCGGCCTATCGGCCTTTATCCTCCGCCCTCGCCGCATACTCCGGCCGCACGATCAGCTCTCCGCCCTGAATGATCTCTCGATCCCACGGCAGAATGATGAAACTCTCGGTCTCGAACGCGTGGTAGTCGGGCGTGTACTCGCCGGTCTTGAACGACACGGCCGTCCGCACCTCGGCGGGCTTGAGCGCCCGGACCTCGTTGAGTGCCAGCCGCATGGTGCTGCCCGTGTCGCAGGTCTCGTCCACCACCAGGATCCGGCGCCCGCGGATGGTGGACGGCGGTCCGGACACGAGGACCGGCGCCGCGCCGTCCTCGCGGCGGGTGACGGTCATCGAGCTGAACTCGCACTGCATGATGGACGCGACCACGACGCCCGGGATGACGCCGGCCTTGGCGACGCCCAGCACGATCTCGGGCTGATAGTCTCGCGCGACCCGAAGGGCCAGCGCGCGGCAGATTTCGCCGAAGAACGGCCAGTCGACTTCCAGTACCCCCCGCGGTCCGCTCGGCGCGGAACGACGCATGCCATCCTCCTCGAGTTGTCCCCAACCTACGCCTGTCAGGCCGGGTCAGCAACCACATCTCCGCGCGTTGCGGCACCTTCTGCCGGGGGATATCTTTGCCCAAGTCCAAGATATTGTCCGCATTCGACTTTGCGCGGAGATCCCCGCTCGCCCATGAGCCTCTGGAAGCGCCTGTTCGGCAAGGAGCATCGGGAGTCGTTGCGCCCGCAGCGGCTCGATTATCTCAACGAGGGCCTGGCCCTCGAGCGGCAGGGGGACTTCGAGGCAGCGCTCACCTCGTACCGCTTGGCGTTCCGGGACAACCCCACCGACTCGCGCATTCTGCTCAACATGGCCATCGCGTTTACCAAGACCGGGCAGCCGGAGGAGGCCATCCGCCACTACAAGCGCGCGCTGGAGCTGGATGATGGTCTGGTCGGCGCGCACTACGGGGTCGCGTTCCTGCTGCTCAAGCGGGGCGACGCCCCGCAGGCGGCCGAGCATCTTCGGGCGTTTCTCGCGCGCCCACCCAAGGGGCCCGACGCCGAACGGTGGATCCGCCACGCGGAGACCGCGCTGCGCGATATCGCGGGCAGCCCGGCTCCGGAGACGCTGTGAGGCGAGCGCTCGCCCTGCTTCTCCCGCTCGCGGTGGCAGGCTGCAGCGGACTCGACGAAGGCGAGGCTGGCGTGGTGGGGATCGAGGTGCAGGTGCCCGGTCCCGACAGCCTCGAGGTCGGCGAATCGATCCAGCTAGGCGCCAAGCCGCTCGACAAGAATGGCGACAGCGCGGCCGTGGCGGTCACCTGGGTGTCGCTCGATCCCACGGCCACCATCGACCCGGCGACGGGTGTGCTCACCGGCGTGAGCGTCGGCACCGCTCGGGTGCAGGCCACCGTCGCCGCGCTCGGCTCCAATCTGATCACCTTCGCCGTCGTCCCTCGAGCGGACACGCTGGCGATCTCGGGTGACTCCATCTTCACCGCCTCGGTGACCGCCGAGGCGCTGCCCGACTTCACGACGGTGCTCTCGAGCTTCAACCCCGCGGGACCGGTGCCCTCACACGGCGTCGTCTTCGCGATCACCTCGCCCGATCCGCTCACGACCACGCCGGCGCTGGTGCTGACCGGCAATAGTCAGGTGGCGGACACCGTCCCGACCGGCCCGGACGGAACCGCCGTCACCGCCCTCAAAGTCCTGGCCGGCGCGACGCCGCCCGACAGCGTGATCGTCACCGTCAGCGCCACCCGCATACGCGGCGCCGTGGTGCCGGGCTCGGGTCAACGCTTCATCCTCCGCCTGACGCCGTAGGAGCTCGCACGCCCGCCACGCTGACCGCGCTCTACTTCGATGCCGTCGAGCGGCTGGCCGATCGCCCGGTCGCCATGCGCGTTCGGCGCGACGGTCGTTGGCTGGACCTCTCCTATCGCGGCCTCGCCGAGCAGGTTCAGGCGGCGAGCATCGGCCTCCGCGAGCTCGGGCTCCGGGACGGCGACCGGGTCGCGATCCTGTCGGAGAACCGCCCCGAGTGGGCCATCGCGGATTACGCGTGCCTCGCGGCCCGATGTACCGACGTGCCGATCTATCCCACGCTGCCGGCGCGCCAGGCGGAATACATCCTGCGCGATTCCGGCGCGGCCGCGCTGCTCGTGTCCTCCGCCGCGCAGCTCGAGAAGGTCCTCGCCGTGCGCGAACGGCTGCCCGCCCTTCGCCACCTGGTGGTGCTCGACGCGTGCGAGCGGCCAGCGGGCGTGCTGGGTTTCGACCAGCTGCTCGAGTGCGGCCGCTCGGCGCTGGCCCGGCATCCCGACTGGCGGGCCCACGCGCTCGCCGCCGCGCCCGACGATCTCGCCACGCTGATCTACACCTCCGGGACCACGGGTGACCCCAAGGGCGTGATGCTCACCCACGGCAACATCGCGTCGAACGTCACCACCTGCGTCGCCATGTTCGACTTCCGCCAGGGCGACGAGTGCCTTTCGTTCCTCCCGCTGTCCCACATCTTCGAGCGGATGTTCGGCCACTACTCGATGTTCCACGCCGGCGTGATCATCAACTACGCCGGAGGCATCGACACCGTGCCGTCGGACATGCAGGAGATCCGGCCGACCATGATGGCGTCGGTGCCGCGGCTGTACGAGAAGATCTTCGCGCGGGTGCTCGACAACGTGCGGGCCAGCTCGCCCCTCCGGCAGCGGATCTTCGCCTGGGCGCGCCTGGTGGGCGAGGAGTGGGTCGATCGGAGCCTCGCCGGGGCGCCGATCCCTTCCGGGCTCACGCTCCAGCGCCGACTGGCCGATCGGCTGGTGTTCGCCAAGCTGCGGGCGCGCACCGGCGGCCGCATCCGGTTCTTCATCTCGGGCGGCGCGCCGCTCGCGCCCGAGATCGCCAAATTCTTCTTCGCGGCCGGCATGCCGATCCTGGAGGGCTACGGCCTGACCGAGACGTCGCCGGTCATGGCGGTGAACATCTTCGGCCAGACCAAGCTCGGCACCGTGGGCCGGCCCATTCCCGGCGTCCAGGTGCGCATCGCGCCCGACGGCGAGATCATCACCCGCGGCCCCAACGTGATGCACGGCTACTACGGGAAGCCGGAGGCCACCGCGGAGGCGGTCGACCCCGACGGCTGGTTCCACACCGGCGACATCGGGGTGCTCGACGCGGAGGGGTACCTCAAGATCACCGATCGGAAGAAGGACCTGATCGTGACGGCCGGCGGGAAGAACATCGCGCCTCAGCCGATCGAGAACCTGGCCAAGAGCAGCAAGTACGTGTCGAACGCCGTCATGCTGGGCGACCGCCGCCCCTTCCCCATCATGCTGATCGTGCCCAACCCCGACCCGCTCAAGGCCTGGTGCACCCGCCACGGCGTCCCTGCGGACGAGCTCGAGCGCATGCTGAGCGTGGCGCAGGTGCAGGCCAAGCTCGAGCGCGAGGTGCGGCGAATGCTGCGCGACCTGGCCCAGTTCGAGATGCCGAAGAAGTTCCTGTTCCTGTCCCGCGATTTCAGCGTGGAAGGCGGCGAGCTGACCCCGACGCTCAAGGTGCGGCGCCGAGTGGTGGAGGAGCGGCATCGGGCGGCGATCGAAGAGCTGTACGAGGATGGGCGATAGGGCGATAGGGCGATAGGGCGATAGGTGGTCGGACGGGCGGGTGTGCCTCATCCCGAGGGAGCGCAAGCGACCGAGGGATCTTGTCCGGGAATGGCTCGAGCCATTCGGAGCGAGATCCCTCGCTGCGCTCGGGATTAGGAGGGGTGCCCCTGCCCCCTATCGCCTTATCGCCCTATCGTCTTATCGCCCTATCGTCTTATCGTCCTTCCGTCTCGCGCTCCCGACCCACACCCCACCCGCGCTCGCCATCAGGTCGATCGCCTCGGGCGGATCGGCACCCTCGCCCACGATCCGCAGGCCCGGGAGCAGCACCCGGGCCGCCTCTCGAATCCAGTGCGGATCGCCACCGAACGGCGCGCCAAGCACGACGCCCCGCATCGAGTGCGTCTTGAGCGGCAGCCGTGAGGACCGGAGCACGCTCACGCCCGGCTCGTCCGCCACCTCCCCCGGCGGATTCACCGCCACCAGCCCGACGCCCGGAATCAGCGCCCCGATCTCGCGCCATCCCGCCGCCGGACCGCCCACCACGGCCAGATACCCGCCGGGCCCATTGAGTCCGGCCAGCGGCGCGAGCGCGTCGGGGACGAGACGGGTCGTGGCCGGTGGCGGCGAGGGCGCGTCGCCGGTATCGAACACACCATCCTGGATGCGGAACCGACGATCGCACACCGGACAGCCGAGGGTGCCGGCCTTCACCGAGCGCCCGTCCACCACGTCGGGCAGCAGCACCAGGAATGTCTCGTCGTGCTCCACCGGGCAGCGCAGGTGGTCGGTGAGCTCGATGAACATCAGGGCTTGAACACCACCCAGGTGAGCTTGCCCGCCTCGACGGTCACGTGGCGGTACACCTTTTTGCCGTCGATCTCGGTGCCCAGCACGTATTCGCCGACCGGCACGTCGCTCACGGCGAAATGCTCGTGGTAGAGCGGATGGCCGTGCGCCTTGTCACCGTAGGTCTCGGCGTACGAGAACGGCGTCTCGATCGGATCGCGCTTCACGATGCCGTAGATCCTCGCCTGCGGCACCGGCGCGCCGCTCGCGTCGAACACCTGGCCCGCGACGATGCCGGTGTTGGGGAGCGGCTCGATCCAGAGCTCCGGGTTCACCGTGTAGGGCGGGAACCGCTGGAGCGAGTCCACGATCGCGCCGATCGAGTCGGTGGGGGACGCCGCGAGCTCCAGATGCAGGTGATCGTTGGTGGCCCGCCCGGTGTTGCCCACCCGCGCGATCACCTGCCCGGTCTTCACCCGGTCGCCGACCTTCACTCCCAGCGAGCTGTTGTGGTAGTAGATCGAGTAGAGGCGAAAGGTCTTGCCGCCCGCCTTCACGGTGGTGTCATGCCGGATCGCGATGGTGTTGGCTCCCTCTTCCGCGCGCCCGGCGTACACCACCCGGCCGCCCAGCGCCGCCAGCACCGGCGTGCCGTCCGGATTGTTGAACTCCACGCCCTGGTGCTGCTGAAAGAAGCCGCCCATCGTGGAGCCGTAGCGGTAGGTCTGGTCGATGTAGGCGTTGTCGGTCCGGGCGATCGGCCGCTTGAGCCAGATCGTGAGCGGATCCCTGGGCGCTCCCGCGTCGGGCGCCGAGCGGTGGATGCAGGGCAGCGTGTCGGTGGCCGGTCTGAGCCCGCAGGGCGTGCCGCGATACTGCACCCGGCCGATGAGCACCGCGTTCGCCGGCGGGAAGGCCGCGGCGGCGAGCGGCTGGACCTGCCAGCCGGCGGCGGTGTGGACCAGCCGCTGGTTCCCCCTGAGCGTGGTCACGTTCCACCCCCGGCGGTCGGGGGCCAGGCGGCGGACATATTCGTTGGTAAGCAGCGGCAGCGCGGTGTCGGCCGGACCCTTGGCCGGTGGACCCACCGCGTCGCCGATGGCCGTCCAGCGGGCGCCATCGTCGGTCGTGATCTGGAGGCCGTCCGCCGTCGCGATCATCGTCGTGTCGCCGCGGATGGCAATGCCCGAGGGGATCACGTACTGCCACTCGGGGCCGAGCTGGTCGTAGGTCCAGTTGCGCCAGGTGCGTCCTCCGTCCAGCGACAGGCCCCACCCGTTCCCGACGGTCCCGTACCACACCTCACCCCGCGGGCCGAACGCGATCGCCTGCACGAAGTCCATCGAGATCGACGTGCCCGACGTGTCGTGTCGGATGGATTCCCAGTCCTTGGCACCGGGCGGCAAGCGAAAGATCCCCTGCCCGTAGGTGCCCACCCACAGCGTGCCCCCGGGGTCGCGCACCGCCGTCAGCACGTGGACCCCCCAGCCCGAGCTGTCGGGCAAGGCGGGCAGCGCGGGAGTGGCGGGCGGCTGGCCCTGCCCGAGCAGCGGGGCGGTCATCGAGGCCAGCAGGATCGCGAGGTGGACGGCAGTGCGGCGGAGCGACATTGGCGTGTCGAACGGTTACGGGAGACGGTGGGGGCCGAGCCGCAGCCAGTCGATCAGCACGTGCGGCGGGCGGGTGGCGACGAACAGGATGGCGTCCGCGACGTCGGCGGGTCGGAGCATCTCGGCCCGGCGGGGAAAGCCTTCCCGCCGGTCGGGATCGAACGGCTCCCATGCGTCGGTATCGGTGGGTCCGGGCGAGACCAGCGTGAGCCGCACCCCGGTGCCCGCATACTCGGCCGCCAGGGTCTCGTGCAGACCGCGAAGACCGTACTTGCTCGCGGCGTACGCCGCGTTCTCCGGAAATCCGACGTGGTCGGCCACGCTGCCCACCGTGATGAAGCTGCCGCGCCCGGCGCCGCGCTGGAGCGGCAGGATGGCCCGGGCCAGCGCGAAGGCCGCCCGGAGATTGAGGGCGACCAGCGCGTCGAACTCCTCGATCGTGGTCGACTCCAGCGGGCGCAGCAGGAAGCCGCCCGCGTTGCTCACCACGATCTCGGGCACGCCGGCTGCCCGCTCGAGCCGGCCGGCGAGCTCCGCCACCTGGCCGGCGTCGGTGAGGTCGGCTGGGACATCGATGAAGCCTTCCGCTGGGGCAAGATGCCTCGCTACCCGCACCACCCGCGCGCCGGCCGCGCGGAACGCCTCCGCGGTGGCCGCGCCGATGCCCCGCGAGGCTCCGGTCACCAGCGCCACCCGGCCTTCGAGCGGCCTCACTCCGAGTGATTCCCCCCGTGGGCCAGACGGAGGAACTCGACCCGGGTCTTCGAGTCGTCGCGGAAGATCCCCCGCAGCGCGCTGGTGACGGTCCGCGAGTTCTGCTTCTCGACCCCCCGCATCATCATGCAGAAGTGCGCGGCCTCGATCACCACCCCGACACCGGTGGGATGCAGCACGTCCATGATCGCGTCGGCGATCTGGTCGGTGAGCCGCTCCTGCACCTGCAGTCGGCGGGCGAACACGTCGACGACGCGGGCGACCTTGGAGAGCCCCAGGATCTTGCCGTTGGGAATGTAGGCCACGTGCGCCCGGCCGAAGAACGGCAGCAGGTGGTGCTCGCACAGCGAGTACAGCTCGATGTCGCGCACCATGATCATGCTCTGGTGCTCCTCGGCGAACACCGCGTCGCCGATGACCTCGGCGACGGTCATGTGGTAGCCCTGGGTGAGGAATCGGAGCGACGACTCGACCCGCTCCGGCGTCTTGAGCAGGCCTTCCCGCCCCGGATCCTCGCCGATCGCGGCGAGCACCTCGCGGATCTGGTCGGCGAACGGCTCGAGGTGGGGCGGGACCTCGGCGCGGATCGGCTCGGTGCGGGCGGGCCGCGCGGGCACCCGCTTGCCGCCCTTAGTCGCCTTCGTAGTCGACATAGTTCCTCGGCGTTTCCCACAGACGGAGATGCAGACGCAGCTCGGCCGGGATCACCGCCCGGAGCTCGCGCCAGCAGACCACGGCGATGTTCTCGGACGTGGGCACCAGCTCCCGGAACCACGACACGTCCAGATTGAGATTCTTGTGGTCCAGGTGCCGGAGCAGCCGCTCCTGGGCCAGCTCCTTCAGGTGATTCAGGTCCATCACGTAGCCGGTGGCCGGATCGATCTCGCCTTCCACGGACAGGTCCAGCTCGTAGTTGTGCCCGTGATAGTTGGGGTTGTTGCACACCCCATAGGTCGCCTGATTCCAGGCCTCGGTGGCGTCGGGATTGTGGAGCCGGTGCGCGGCGTTGAAATGGACCCGCCGCGTCACTCTGCATCGGGGCATGGACCGTTCCGGTGACAGGGTCGCTGAGGAAGTACGCGGGACCCCGGGACAAGGTCAAGGCAGGGCAAAGACACGTGCGCCGACCGGAGGTCCGATCGGCGCACGGCGGAACGGCAACGAGGAGGATTATTGAAGCCCAATGAGAACTTGCGGCGCCCTCACCATAACTCCTGTCTTCCCCCGGGGGGCGTGACATCGGCCACGGCATTCGGGCCCATCACTGGACCTGTTGGCTCAATAATGTGGCTCCCCGCCACCGCGTGCACTAAGATAGGACTCCCTTCCAGCGGAATCAACCGACGAGGACGACCGTGATTCTGGCATCGACGTTGCTGACACCGACGCTGTTCGTCGCGCTGGTCGCGCTCATCGCGTGGGCGTTGCTCATCTTCGGCGGTGTGACCACGTCGGGCGTGACGCATTTGTTGCTCGCCGTAGGTACCGTGTTGCTGGTTCGCTGGTGGGCGCTCCGGGCGTGAGGCTGTAGCGCTCTGCGAGTGCCGTGCGGGCGGGCCACGACAGGGCCCCGCCCAGAGGGGGCTCGACAGGCCGCCAAGCTTAGGTTAGCCCGTTGCCCAGCAACGGTTTACATAGGTGCAAAACAGTGCTCACCCGCCCTGCCTTCCTGGGCATAGATCGTGCTAAATCGGGCGCGCGGTCGAGCCATGCTGTCTGGACTCGACGCGATCGATGCGGCGCCGATCGGCTGCGGCGCGCACCTCGATTTCGGTTGTACGGGCCCGAACCACACGGATGATCCGCCTCATGCGTTTGAACGAAGCGCTGCCGTCGCGCTCCGATAGCCTCGCGCACAGCTCCGTCCAGGACGATCCCTGGTCCGGTGCCGGCGAGCACTCCCCGGATGGGGTCCCGCCTGTCGCCGAGCTCGAGCGGCGGCACCTGGCCACCCGGGCACTGAATTTCGTGCTGGCGCTGCTGGCCTTGCTGGCGCTGCTGCCGGTGTTCGTGCTGCTGGCGCTCCTGATCAAGCTCACCTCGCGCGGCCCGGTGTTCTACCTGCAGGAGCGGGTGGGCCTCGACCGGCGGGGGCCCGGGCCCGAGCCCCACAAC
>DATEJD010000334.1:0-5740 GCA_035278325.1 Gemmatimonadales bacterium
CTCGCCCACCGCTCCGGGCAAGGGCCCCGCCGTGGCCTACAAGTCGGTGCGCGGCGCCGCCTATCGGCTGGAGCGGCACGACAGCCTCACCCTGCAGTATCCCGGCGGGGCCAGCCAGGAACAGGTGCGCGATCGCGTCGCCTACCTGCACGTCACCGTCGCCGAGGCCGCGGCGCCTGGAGCGTTCACGGTCACCATCGTGCTGGACTCGCTCCAGGCGCTCGAGAGCGGGCAGCCCGCGTCACCCGATTCGGTGCTCGCGGCGCGCGGCACGCACTGGACCGCCACGCTCAGCTCCACGGCCGGGCTCGGTCCCCTCACGCCCGACAAGCAGGGCACGCTGCCGGACGAGCTCACCGGTCGGCTGCGGCTCCTGTTCCCCGCGTTGCCGGCCGGCGGTGTGCGCGAGGGCATGGAATGGAGCGACACGACCGAGTACAAGCTCACCGCCGACGCCTTTCCGGGGACGGAGCGGGCCGTGACGAGCTACAAGGCCGTGGCGAGCGACGCGCCAGGCTCGCAGAAGGGCATCACGCTCGAGAGCACCGGCTCGTACCAGCGCACCGGCACCCGCACCCAGGCCGATCAGGTGCTCGAGATGTCCGCGACCGGCACCCGCCGCCAGTCCCACTTCCTGGGACTGGACGGCAGCCTGATCTCCGCCCGGGGGAACGACGTGGGCGACATGACCATCACCGTCCCAACGGTGGGCCAGACGGTGCCGGTGCAGCAGCGCGGCAGCTACTCGGTGACCGCGCTGTCCGCCCGATAGCGCAGCGCACGACGTGACGCGCCCGCGCCTCCGTCGTGTGCTGCTCGCCTGCCTGGCCCCGCCCGCGATGTTCCTGGGCTGGCTCCTGGCCGTGTGGCCGCCTCCGATCTGGTATCGGACGCACTGGCCGGCCCACACGGCCTTCATGACCATGCGAGGCGGCGACCCCGCCCGGCGGCGCTATCGGCCGGTTCCGCTCGACTCGATGGCGCGCCCGCTGCGTGAGGCCGTGACGACGGGCGAGGACGCGCGGTTCTGGGATCACCCGGGGCTCGACTACGTGGAGATCCGCCACGCATTGGGCTATCGGCGCGTGGCCTTCGCGTGGGGCTCGGAGCGAGACCGACGCGAGCTGTGGCGGGTGGTCGGGCGCACCTGGGACCGGCGGGACGCGCTCCGCGGAGCCAGCACCATCACCCAGCAGGTGGCCAAGAACCTCTATCTGTCGCCGACGCGAAATCCGCTGCGAAAGCTCAAGGAGGCCGTGACCGCGTACCGGCTGGAATGGGCGCTGGGCAAGCCTCGTATTCTCGAGCTCTATCTCAACATCGCGGAGCTGGGCGACGGGATCTGGGGCGTCGAGGCGGCGAGCCAGCGCTACTTCCGCACCTCGGCGCGGCGCCTCAGCGATACCCAAGCGGCCGCCCTGGCGGCGGCCCTCCCGTTCCCGTTGCGCTCCAACCCAGCCTATCGCCCCAACCGCATGCGCCGGCGGCAGGACCTTATCCTGCGGCGGCTCCACGGCGAGCCGGTCGAGGTCCCCAAGGTCGAGGAGGAGCCGGTGATCCAGCCCGGCGACACCATCCAGTGGACCCCGGGAGTGGACTCGCTGCTGGATTCGCTCCGCGCTCCGGTGGAGACGCTCCCGCCTCAGATGCTCGCGCCGTCGGACTCCGGGAGACCGGCGGACTCTTCACCGACCGTGGTGCCAGCGTTCGACACCGTCGCGGCAGACAGCGTCGCACGCGGCAGGGCCGCAACCGGCGCTCCGAGAGCCGGATTCTGAGGTCCCGATCCTGAGGTCCGGATACGACAAGGGGGCATCTCACTGAGATGCCCCCTCCGCCCATCGTGCTCAGGCATGCAGCTTGGAGCATTCACGAGCATCCTGAGCGCAGCGAAGAGGCCATGAGTCGGGTCTCGGCTCCTTCGCTGCGCTCAGGATGACTCGTTCCGCCTGATCGCCTTCCTCATGCCGCCGGTTCGGGATCGGGCAGCGGCTCCCGGACCACACGGTCGACTTCCGGCACCTCCTCCTCGGCCCCGCGCAGCCGCTCGGTAATCCGGCGACGCACGTTGGGCCCGCTCTCCGGCGTGAGGAGGGTAGCCAGGCCGGCGCCGACAGCCAGTCCCAGCAGCGCCGACGACCGCCGCTCGCGCCGCCGCCGGCCCTCCCGGCGGCCCAGCTCCCGCTGCACCCGCTCGACGGCACTCTCCGCGTCGCCACGCAGGCTCTTCAGCCGTTCGCTCACGATCCGGCGCGTCCTGGCGCCCTCGGCAGGCGCGAAGAGCACCGCCGCACCCGCGCCCAGGGCGAGCCCGAACAGTGCCAGCCCGAGCAGGCTACCGCCCTCGTCGCGGTCGGCATCCTCGAGGTCGAAGTTGTCGAAATCCTTACGCATATGGCCTCCACGCTTGCGTTGTGCTGTCCAGCTCGGCCCTCACACTTCTCTAAAGTACAACGGTGCCCGCCGGCCGGACCGGGGGCACCGTCACCGACAGGCCAGGGGCGGCCCCTAGTCGACCAGGCGAAGCGGCATGACCAGCGTGAGATAGCTGGAGGGATCGTTCCAGCCCACCGGCTCGCAGGTGGCGGCCCGCTCGGGGGCCTTGAAGGTCATCCTGACCTCGTCGGTGGGGATGTACTTGAGGATCTCGAGCAGGTACGAGGCGTTGAATCCGATCTCGAGCGGATCGCCCTCGTAGCTCACGGTGATCTCTTCCTGGGCCTCGCCCAGATCCGGCGTCTGCACCGAGAGCTTGCAGGAGCCGTTGGCGAACGCCATCCGGATCCGGTGGGTCTGGTCGCTCGCGACGATGCTCATGCGGCGGAGCGCCGAGGAGAACGCCGCCTTGTCGGCCGTGGCGGACTTATCGTTCTCCCGCGGAATGACCTGCTCGTAGTTGGGGTACGGCCCCTCGATCAGCCGGGTGAAGATCTGGGTGGAAGCGGATCGGAAGCCCAGATGGTTCTCGCTCCGGGCGATCTCGACTTCCTCGTCGGCCTTGAACAGACGGCGGATCTGCTCGAGGGCCTTGGGGGGCACGATCAGATCGGCCTGGGCGGAGCTTCCGGCCGGCGGCGTGGGCACGTCCATCCGGGCCAGGCGGTGACCGTTGGTGGCCACCATGCGCATGCGCTCGGGCCGGAGCTCCCAGAGAACCCCGTTGAGGATCGGGCGGCTCTCCTCGGTGCTGGCCGCGAAGGCTACGTGCGCGATCAGCTTCTGCAGGTCCTTGGACGAGGTGCGCCAGCCTCCGTCGAACTTGACGGTGGGGAACGCCGGAAACTCCTCGCGCGGGAGGCCGAGCAGCCTGAACTTCGAGCGGCCGCACTCGATGGTGACCCGCTGCTCACCCGAGGCGGTGAGGCGGATGGCCGCGCTGGGCAGCTCGCGCACGATCTCGACCAGCTTCCGTGCCGGGAGCGTGATCGCGCCCTCCTGATCCACCGAGGCCGACACCGTGGTGCTCACCGAGATGTCGAGATCGGTCCCGGAGAGGCGAATCCCGTCCTTGGTCGCCTCGAGCAGGATGTTGGACAGGATGGGGAGCGTCGTCTTGGCGGGCACGCTGGCCGCAACCGCGACGAGACCTTCCTGCAGCTGCTCCCGCGTGATCGTGAGCTTCATGCCCCTCCCGAGGAAAAAGCAGTACTACTCTTCCAGTTAATAAAATCTAGCAGCAGTAGTAGAGGGTCTGGAAATGTGGGCCGGTGGCGTAACGCCGCCGGCTTTCCGTATTTGCCGCCCCGCGCGCTGTCGACACGGTGTGGGCCATGGGGACGTTCACCGCCCGCTACCCACGCTCGTCCAGAGTTCCCACAGATGCCCACGCCGCGCGGGGATTATTCTGCGCACAACTCCTGGCGCGCGTGCTCCACCCGCTCGCGGAACGTGCGGTCGCGCGACATCTGCCGGCTCACCTTGTCGACGCTGTGGATGACCGTCGAGTGATCGCGGCCGCCGAACGCCTGGCCGATCTCGACCAGCTGCATCTCGAGCAGCTCGCGCGCGAGATACATCGCGATCTGTCGCGGCACGGTGAGCGTCTTGATGCGCGCCTTGGAGCGGAGCCCCTCCGGGGTGACGCCCCAGCGCCGGGCCACGACCTCCTGCACCTTGTTGATGGACGGCAGCGCCTTGGGGGCAGCCACGCCGTCCTCGCCGGGCCGGATCCGGTCGCTCAGCGCCTCGCGGGCCAGCTCGATCGATACTTCCTTGTGCTTGAGCGACGCGAAGAGCAGCAGCTTGATGATGCACCCCTCGAGCTCCCGCACGTTCGAGCGCACGTGCTCGGCGATGAACCGGAGCACGTCGTCGGGAATGGTGAGCTCGAGGTGGTCCTGCTCCTGCTTCTTCCGGAGGATGGCGATCCGGTGCTCGAGGTCGGGCTGGCCGATGTCGGCCACCATGCCCCACTCGAACCGGCTCACCAGCCGGGCCTCGAGGCCGGGGATCTCCTTGGGCGGACGGTCGGAGGTGAGGACGATCTGCTTGTTGCCCTCGTACAGCGCATTAAAGGTATGGAAGAACTCCTCCTGGGTCATTTCCTTGCCTTCCAGGAAATGCACGTCGTCCACCAGGAAGAGGTCCACGTCGGTGCGGTAGCGGCGCCGGAACTCGGGCATGGTCCGGCTGTGGATGCTCTCGATGACCTCGTTGATGAACTGCTCGGCACCCACGTAGAGCACCCGGGTCTCGGGCTGCCGCTGGCAGACGCTGTGGGCGATGGCCTGCATCAGGTGGGTCTTGCCCAGGCCGGTCGCGCCATAGATGAAGAGCGGGTTGTAGGTCTTGCCCGGCGATTCGGCCGCGGCGTGGGCGGCGGCGGCGGCGAGCTCGTTCGACTTGCCGATGACGAAGGTGTCGAAGGTGTAGCGCTCGTTGAGGGGCTGCGTGCTGGGATTTACCGGGGCGATGGCCGCGGCGGGCGCCGTGGGTGCCACGAAGAAATCCATCTGCGGCCGCTTCTGACGATCCTCGTGGACCCGAAACACGACCGACGTCGGCTGGCCAATGACCGGTTCGGCCAGTTTGGAGAGCAGCGTCGCGTGCTTGGTCTCATTCCACTCCACCGCGAACTGGTCGGGCGCACCGACGATGAGCCGGCCCTCGTCGAGGGCGATGGCCTCGGTGGGCTCCAGCCAGGTCCGGATCGTGTGATCAGGAAGTTCGCGATGCGCCTCATCGAGGATGCGCTTCCATGCGTCTTTAGCGGACAGCTGCATCTGAACTCGAAAACGGTGGGGGATTGATCAAGGGCGAGAGATGTTACGGAACGGTTGTGGAAAAGTCAACCGTGCTACAACTCGCGCGTCGGCGCTCTTGACAGCGCGAAAAAGTTGCGCCAGGAAAGATGGAAGGTTGGTGTCGCAATGCACGCGCGGTGGTGGCGCCGCGCGCGTGTCGCCGTTGCGCGCGTGCCACGCGCTGGCTCCGCGTGCTTTGCTCGTCGGCATCGGCATCGAGGTGCACGGCTCCGGCGGGGCGACGGTGCTCCCTCCGGTCGCTGCAGTCGCCGGCACACATGCGTGGGGTTGCTACTTGGGGGTGAGGTCGTGCCGTCGACTGACGCTCCCTGCGGGAGCACCATCGCCCCGCCTGCGCCCGAACATCGCGGCCGCGCGGACGAGCTCGCGCGCGAGCCGCGCTACACTGCCCGCCTCCGCCGGGCGCCTCTTGCGCTCACGTTGTCGCGCGGCACTTCCTTCGGTCCGACCGTCCGACCGTCCGACCGTCCGACCGT
>DATEJD010000335.1:0-3001 GCA_035278325.1 Gemmatimonadales bacterium
GGCCGATAAGCCGATAGGACGATAAGGCGATAGGAAACTGCCGCACGAAAAGGCCCCCGGAACCTTCCCAGCTCCGGGGGCCGCTTTTTCCTATCGCCCTATCGTCCTATCGCCTTATCGGCCTCATCAGTCCGTCACCACCCTATCCGGCAACACGTACTTCAACGGATCCACCGGCCGCCCGTTCACGTGCACTTCGTAGTGCAGGTGCGGGCCGGTCGCGAGGCCGGTGTTGCCGACCAATGCGATCTTGGTGCCGCGCTCGACGCGCTGGCCGGTGCGGACCAGCAGCTTGGAGCAGTGGGCGAACTTGGTGACCACACCATAGCCGTGGTCGATGGTCACGGTGTTGCCGTAGCCCGACTCCCACCCCGCGTCAGTCACGGTGCCCGCGGCCGGCGCCTCGATGGGGCTGCCCATCGGGGCGGTCACGTCGATGCCCTCGTGCGGTCGGGCGATGTGAAGGATGGGGTGCTCGCGCATAGAGGAGAACGCGCTGGTGAGCCAGCCCTGGGTGGGCATGATGGACGGGGTGGCGGCCAGACGCTGGGAATGGCTGGCCAGGCTGTCCTTGGCCTCCTCGAACGACGACGCCAACAGGTTGGCCCGGCGAATCAGGGCGTTGAGGTCGACCCGGATCTCCTGCGTCTTCCGCATTGCCGGTGTCTCCGTGGGGAGCACCGGCCGCGGGGCCAGTGTCGGCCCGCCGATGCCGGCGGCCTGGACCGACGGGTCGATCGGATCGAGGTTGGCAAGGACCCGAATCTTGGCGTCGCGCTGACTGATCTGGGTGAGCGTGTCGGAGAGGGAGGAGAGGCGGCCGTGCAGCTCGCCGATTTCCTGAGCCAGCCGGACGTTTTCCTGTTGCAACCGGCTGGTACGGGTGAGATCGGCGGTCCGGGCGACGGTGGCATACCCGACCAGGAGCGCCGCGGCCACGCCGAGGGCGACGCCGCCCGCCGCGACCTTGATGACGCCGTAGGACACCTCTACGATTTTCGATGGCTCGGACCCGTGCGGGACGAAAACCACGGTCCACCGACGGCGTTTCGCCATGCGAGCTCCCTCTACCAGGCCACAGTTTCTTAAAGCATCGGCTGACCTGCGGAACAATCTGAGCCCAGCGAGTGCAACGGGAGGTGACCCGACACACAAAGGCCACGCAAAAGGTGGCCCACGATGCCGGGTTAGTCAAGGGATGGACCTGCGTGATAAGTCCTTGACTGTCAAATAGTTTTGCTTATTGACAGCCTAACTTCTAGACACTCGCAGGCTTGGGGAACAGCACCTCGGGCTTGTTGGTAGCCTTTCCGGCCACCGGCGGCTCGCGCAGACTGCCCCACGCCCGCCCCAGCTCGTCCGGCGCGAACCCCAGTGATTGCCACAGCAGTTGAGCTTTGCCGGGGATGAACGGACTGCTGAGCACTGCCAGACGTTGCAGCACGCGAGCCAAGGCACCCAGCGCCGCATCCAGCTCGGCCTCCTTGCCGGCCTTGGCCAGGGCCCACGGCGCCACCTGCTGGATGTACAGATTGGCCTTGGCCACCAAGTCCCAAGCCGCCTCCGCGCCACCTCGGAGGTCGAACGCGTCCATCGCGCGGACATAGGACGCGATGGCCTCCGCCCCGTCGCGGTCGAGGGACGTGACCGTCGCATCGGCCGGTACCAGGCCGTCCCGGTACTTGGCGAGCATCGCGAGCGCACGCGAGGCCAGGTTGCCGAAGCCGTCGGCCAGATCGGCCGTGTAGCGCTCGTCGAACCGATCCCAGGTGAAGTTGCCATCCGCCTCGAAGCCTACTTCCCGGAGCAGGAAGTAACGCAGCGCATCCGGGCCGTGGCGCTCGATGGCCTCGCCCAGGCTCACGGCCGTGCCGGCGGACTTGGACATCTTGGTGCCCTCCCACTGCACGTACCCATGGGCCCACACTTCCCGCGGCAGTGCCAGGCCCGCGCTCAGCAGCATGGCCGGCCAGATGACGCAGTGAAAGCGCGTGATCCCTTTGCCGACCACGTGCAGGTCCGCCGGCCAGAGGCGCTGGTAGCCCGGATCCGGGTAGCCCGTCGCCGAGAGGTAGTTGATCAGGGCGTCGAACCACACGTAGACCGTCTGCTCGGGATCGCCGGGGAAGGGAATGCCCCACTGCTGGCGATGCCGGCTCACCGAGATGTCCTGCAGCCCATCCTCCAGCAGCCGCACGATCTCGTTCCGCCGGATGGCCGGCTCGACACGGAATTCGCCCGAGCGGATCAGCTCGAGCAGGCGGTCGCGATAGCGGCTTAGGCGGAAGAAGTGGTTCCGCTCTTTGGTGGGCACCAGGTCGAGCGTCGGGTGCTCGATGCAGTGCCCGTTCACGATCTGCGCCGGCTGCTTGAACTCCTCGCAGCCGAAGCAGTAGAGCCCCTCGTACTCGCCGACGAACAAGTCGTCCGGATGGGTACGCGCGATCTGCTCGAGCAGCGCGGTGGTGCCCCGGTGGTGCCGGGGCTCGGTGGTCCGGATCCAGTCGTCGTTGCTGCACTCGAGCCGGCGCCAGTAGTCCGCGAACGTGGCGGCCATCCGGTCGACCCAGGCCTTGGGGGTGACGCCGTTCTGCTCGGCGGCCTGCAGCACGGCCTGGGAGTGCTCGTCCATGCCCATGAGGAACCACACGTCGTCGCCCCGCAGGCGGTGGTAGCGCGCGATGCAGTCGGCTCCCACCTTCTCGAGCGCGTGGCCCAGATGGGGGTCGCCGTTCGAGTAGTCGATGGCGGTGGTGATGTAGAACTTGGCCACGGGTGTAGCTCCTCCTGATCGACCGCAGGTCACGCCTTCATGCCGAGGGAGCGAAGCGACCGAGGGACCTGCTCCGCCGCAGTTCGAAGCCGGTTGAGCAGATCCCTCGCGGAGTTTGCCCTGAGCGTCGCGAAGGGCTCGGGATGAGGGTCGTGCGGCGGCCAGTCACGGCACGCGGCGGAAATCTAACCCGGTCCGCCACCCCCCGGTCCTGCATGCTCGCCGTCC
>DATEJD010000336.1:0-3730 GCA_035278325.1 Gemmatimonadales bacterium
AGGGTGGGACCCGGTATCCTGCAGGTAAGTGGCGACGTGATCCGGGCCGACACCGGCTCGGTCACGCTCGCGGTGCGCGAGATCGAGAATCGCCGTGGTGAGCGCGATGACTGGCTCGGTGAGCCGGTCGTGGTGCCGCGCCGGTTCATTCGCGGCATGGAGGAGCGCCGCTTATCCGTCGGCGGCACCGGCCTCCTCGGCGGAGCGATCGCGGCCGGGCTCGTGGCCGCGACCGCCGCGGTGGGTTCCGGCGTGTTCGAAAGCGGTGGGACCAGCGGCGCCAGCGCCGGACACTAACGGCTCCGGCGCCCGGCGCGGTTTCAACAGACCCCGGTCACGGCCTCAGTAGACGCCGATAGCCGAGCGGTTCAGATCGTTCTCCAGCGTCCACTCGATATACTGGCCGGGCTCCACGGTCACCGTCTCGGTGACCGTGCCGCCTTCGCCGCCGATCGGATGGCCCAGCAGTCGGAGCTCGTGACCCTGGCCCACCATCCGGGCCGGCAGCACGAAGTCCGACTGGCTGCTCGCGTTGGCGATGCCGATGCGGCTCCGCTCTCCGTCGTGCACCACGTAGATCACCACGTCCAGCCAATTGTGGTTGTCCACTTCGAGTGGAACGTCGACCGGCGTCGTATCCGGCGTCGGCTGGTCACTGCTCTTGGCATGGTGGCAGGCCGGGCCGACGGAGAGACCCACGAACAGGAGCAGCGCACTCCGGCCCGCCGTCACGGCCCGTCCCCCCGCCCGAACAGGCGCCGGACGTTCGTGCGATAGTGCCGCGAGGTGGGCACCTGGCAATCATCGTCCAGGAGGACCAGATGCTCGCCGTTGAACCAGGGCTGGATCTCGCGGATCCGGTCGATGTTCACGATCGCCGAGCGGCTCACCCGGACGAACTGGTCGGGATCCAGGTGTCGCTCGATCCGGGCCAGCGCCTCCCGCTGCTCGTACACGTGCTTCCCGGCGTGGATGCGCACCAGCTTGTCGGCGGCCTCGATCCAGTCGATGCTCTCGGTGCGCAGGAAGAACGCGCCGTCGGCGTGCCGGATCAGGAGCCGGGCGCGACGCTGCCGCTCAGCGTCCCGCTGGTCCAGCAACGCCACCAGCCGGTCCTCGGCCCCGCGCCGGTCGGGCAGGAGCAGGGCGCGCGCGTGGGCCACTGCCCCGCGCAGCCGCTCCCGGCCCACCGGCTTGAGAAGGTAGGCCAGCGCGTGCACGTCGAAGGCCTGCAGCGCCCCCTGCGGCCGGTCGGAGACGTACACCAGCCCACCCGGCACGTGGGGCCGGAGCCTGGTCCCCAGCGCGAAGCCGTCGGTGTCGGGGAGGACGATCTCGAGGAACACCAGATCGGGCCGCGCGAGGGCAATGACCTCGACGGCCGGTTGGCCGGCGTCGCACTCCGCAACCAGGTCGATGCCAGGTTCTTCTTGGAGCAGCTGCTGGAGATGCCGGCGGGCGAGCCGGTCGGCGTCGACGATGACACTGCGGAGCGGCCGGCCTTGGGTGGGAGGAGCGTCGGTCGGCCGCCGAGGCCAGCCGGCCCCGGGAACGCGTCGAGCGGGTGAATCACCATCGAAGTACATCGACTGCCTCTTCCGCCTCCGCTGCCGCTGCGTGCACCAGAGTTCTTGGGGAAGATAAGGCCGCCGCCGTGGATTGGGCCACATGCCTTGTCTTGGCTGGGACGCGCGATTCCCTTCCAGAGACACTTTCGCCAGCGCGAGGCCGGACGCCGTGCCCGACATCACCACCCGACTGCGTACTGCACTCGGCGACCGTTACCGGGTCGAGGAGGAGATCGGCCGGGGTGGCGCCGCGACCGTCTACCTGGCGGAGGACGTGAAGCACGCCCGCAAGGTGGCCATCAAGGTGCTGCGGCCGGATACGCGGGCGGGCTACGAGCCCCAGCGGTTCCTGCGGGAGATCCGGATCGCGGCCAGATTGTCGCATCCGCAGATCCTTCCGCTGCACGACTCCGGCGAGTGCGACGGCCTGCTCTACTTCGTGATGCCGTACGCCGGATGCGAGTCGCTGCGCGACCGGCTCCAGCGCGAAGGCCCGCTCCCGCTGGACGTGGCGCTTCGTATCACCCGGGCGGTGGCCGGCGCCCTGGGCTACGCCCACCGGCTCGAGTTCATCCATCGCGACATCAAGCCCGAGAACATCCTGCTCCAGGAGGGCGAGCCGGTGGTGGCCGACTTCGGCGTGGCCACCGCGGTGAGCGCGGCCGCGGGCGAGGGCGCCTACATCACCGACCACGGCTTCGCCGTGGGCACGCCCGCCTATATGAGCCCGGAGCAGGCCAGCGCCGAGACCGGCCTCGATGGCCGCACCGATCAGTACAGCCTGGCCTGCGTGTTGTACGAGATGCTGGCGGGCCAGCCGCCGTTCGCCGGCTCGGGTGCCCGGGCCACAATGGCGCGCCACGCCATCGAGCCGCCCACGCCCATCCGCGCCCGGCGTCCCAACGTTCCCGTCGCGGTCGAGCGCGCCCTCGAGCGGGCGCTGGCCAAGTCGCCGGGCGACCGCTTTCCCAACATGGCCGATTTCGTGGCCGCGCTCGAGACGCCGACGCTCGACGTGACCGCCGCGCTGATACCGGTCGAGGCCGACGCGCGGGCCATCGCCGTGCTCCCGTTCGTGAACGCGAGCGCCGAGTCGGACAACGAGTACTTCAGCGACGGCATGACCGAGGAGCTGATCACCGCGCTCACCAAGGTGGAGGGGCTCAAGGTGGCCTCGCGCACCTCGGTGTTCGCGCTCAAGGGCGTGCGTGACGACGTGCGTGCGCTGGGTGCCAGGCTCGGCGTGAGCACGGTCCTCGAAGGCTCGGTGCGCCGGGCCGGCAATCGTCTGCGGATTACCGCGCAGCTCATCAGCGTGCGCGACGGGCGCACGCTCTGGTCCGAGCGGTACGACCGAGAGCTGGCCGATGTGTTCGCGATCCAGGACGAGATCGCCCACACGATCGTCACGACCCTGCGTGCCACGCTGCTCCACGACCTGGCCGATCCCCTCCCGGTCCGCTATACCGCCAACCTCCGGGCCTACCATCTCTACCTCAAGGGCCGCCACGCATGGAATCAGCGCACTCAGGCCTCCATCGCCGAGGGGATCCGGTTCTTCGAGGCGGCCATCGCTGAGGATGCGGATTACGCCCTGGCCTACACCGGCCTGGCCGACTCGTACGCGCTGCAGCTCGACTATCGCGGCTCCCCGGTGCAGGAGGGATTCGAGCGTGCCCGGGCCGAGGCCCGGCGCGCCCTCGAGCTGGATGAGACCCTGGCGGAGGCCCACACCTCGCTCGGCTGGGTCACCTTCATCTACGACTGGGATTGGCCGCTCGCCGGCCAGCACTTCCAGCGCGCGCTCCAGCTCAATCCTCGCTACTCGGTCGCGCGGCAGTGGCACTCCTGGTTCCAGATCGCCATGGGCCGCACCGGGCTGGCGCTCGACGAGGGGCGCCAGGCCATCGCGCTCGACCCGGCCTCGGTCTCCATCCGCCGCAGCATGGGGTGGCTGCTCTACTACGCGCGGCAGCCCGAGCAGGCGCTGGAGCAGCTTCGGCGTGCCCTCGCGATGGACCCCACGGCCGAGGAGAACCACCGGCTGCTGGGCTTGTCCTACATCCAGGTGCGGAAATGGGACGAAGCCGCGGGGGCGTTCCGTGAGTCCATCGCGGGGTCGGGGAGCCCGGCGATGGCGGAAGCGGGGCTGGGGGTCGTCG
>DATEJD010000337.1:0-2087 GCA_035278325.1 Gemmatimonadales bacterium
CGCTGTCGCCGGCCGCGGACTCGCTCCTCCCCTGTGGCGACCCCGGCAGCTCGCCCCGGTTCACCTTCGCGATTGATCTCCGGACCAACGCCATGACCACCGCCGGCGCCTCACCCGCACCGGCGATCCGCGCGTGGCTGCTGGACTCGATCGGCGCCGAGGCGCGCGCCTCGGCCGCCAGCCTGGCGCGATATGGCGTCGCCTGGGCACCGGGGGCCGGGGTCGGGTCGGGAGCGCGCGAATCGGGAGCGGTCGCGGTGTACGGCGTCAAGCCGGTCCGCTACAACGGCTACGCCGCACACGACGCGCCGCTCGCGGTGTACGGCGTGGTGAGCTGTCCCGCCGCCATGGCGCGGCTGGTGGCGGGCGTGGTGACTCGGCACCCGCTGCTCCCCGCGCGGGTGGCGGGCGGCCTGCCCACCGCGCGGCTGGTCGGGCTCGCCGTCACCGATCCCTGGGGACGGGAGCTCTACCGCTCGGGACCCTCCGAGAGCCCTTCCGGGTATGCCGGCGACTCCGCCGCGACGGCAGGGTCGATCGTGGTCCGCGCGTGGCTGCCGCCCGAGGTGGCCGGCCGCCTGGTGGTGGCCGAGCCGGGCGCGCGGCTGCCGCTCCTGCTCGGGCTCTTCGCCCTCACGGCGGCGCTCACCGCGGTCGCCGCGCTCCAGTTCCGTCGCGAGCAGGAGCTGGTGCGGCTGCGGCAGGACTTCACCTCGAGTGTGTCGCACGAGCTGCGGACGCCGCTCACCCAGATCCTCCTCTTCGGGGAGACGCTCGAGCTGGGACGCGCGGGAGGCGAGGACGCCCGCCGCGAGGCCGTCGGCGTGATCGTGCAGGAGGCCCGACGGTTGGCGCACCTGGTGGAGAACGTGCTCCACCTGAGCCGCGCGGAGCGACGGATGGTCCGGGTCAACCCGTCCGCCGCGCCCTTGGCCCCGCTGCTCCGGGAGATCGTCGAGCGCTTCGCGCCTCTGGCCGGTGCCGATGCGGTGCGGATCCGCACCGAGCTGGATGAGAGCCTCGTGGCCCTGGTCGATGCCGACGCCCTGCATCAGATCGTCATCAACCTGCTGGACAATGCGATCAAGTACGGCGGTCAGGGGGTGGTGACGCTTCGGGCTACGCTCAGGAGCGGCGCGGCCCGGATCGAGGTGGAGGACGCGGGCCCGGGCGTTCCCGCCGCCGAGCGATCGCGCGTCTGGGAGCCGTTCGTGCGGCTCCAGCCCGACGGCGGCGTCCCGGGAAGCGGCATCGGTCTGGCCGTAGTGCGCGAGCTTGTGGCCGCGCACGGCGGGACGTGCGGGGTGGAGACGGCATCCCAGGGCGGCGCGCGCTTCGTGCTCGAGCTACCCGGCGCCGGCCGGCTGGATACCGCCCGGGCCAGCCACACCTCGACGGAGGTGGCATGGCCCGCATCCTGATCGTCGAGGACAACCGGAACCTGGCCCACGGACTTCGCACCAACCTCGAGTTCGAGGGCCACGTCGCGGAGCTCGCCGACGACGGGCCCTCCGGTCTCTCGCTCGCCAGGAACGGGGCGCACGACCTCATCGTGCTCGATCTGATGCTGCCCGGGCTCGACGGGTTCCGCGTGCTCGAGACGCTGCGCCACGAGGGCGTCGACACGCCGGTGCTGGTCCTCACCGCCCGGGGCGACGAGACCGACAAGGTCCGCGGGCTTCGGAACGGCGCCGACGATTATGTCACCAAGCCGTTCGCCCTGCGTGAGCTGCTCGCTCGGGTGGGCGCGCTGCTCCGCCGGCCCCGCGCCGCCCCCGCGCCGCTCGGCTTTGGCGAGGTGGTGGTGGACCCTGCGACCCGGGGCGTGACCCGGTCAGGGGTGCCGGTGCCCCTCAGGCCGAAGGAGTACGAGCTGCTCCGCGCGCTGCTCCGCCGTGCCGGCCGGGTGGCCACCCGCAGCGAGCTCCTGCGCGAGGTGTGGGGATACCAGGACTGCGTGGTGAGCCGGACGCTGGACACCCACGTGGGCGAGCTCCGGCGGAAGCTGGAGAACGATCCGGCGCGCCCGCGGCACATTCTGACGGTGCGGAAGACCGGATATAGACTGGTGAGCGGTGAGCGGTAGC
>DATEJD010000338.1:0-18049 GCA_035278325.1 Gemmatimonadales bacterium
CCCAACGCATGCCCCCTTCGCTGCGCTCAGGGTGACTCCCTTGCCGGCTCAGGCCGTGCGCAGCTTGCGGGCCGATCGGCGCGAAGGCGGAGTCCTGGCCAGGAAGGGCACCAGCTGGTCCGCGGGGACCGGGCGACTGAACAGGTAGCCCTGCATGGCGTCGCATCCCTGATCCCGCAGGACCTCCCGCTGCTCTTCCGTCTCGATACCCTCCCCCACCACCTGCAATCCGAGCGCGTGCGCCATCGCGATGATCGCGGTGGTGATGGCGGCGTCGTCCGCCGAGGTGGTGAGCTCCCGCACGAACGAGCGGTCGATCTTGAGGGCATCGAGCGGCAGGTGCTTGAGGTAGCTGAACGACGAATACCCCGTGCCGAAGTCGTCCACCGCCAGGTGCACGCCGGTGGCTCGGAGGGCGTGCAGCGTATCCATGTCCTCCCGCTGATGGGCCACGAGCAGGCTCTCGGTCAGCTCGATGCCGAGGTAGCGCGCGTCGAGGCCGGTCCGCTGCAGCACTTGCGAGACGGTGTCGGCAAAGGTTCGGCGCAGCTGGCGGCTGGAGAGGTTCACCACGACGCGGATGGGCGGCAGCCCGGCGGCCTGCCAGGCGCGGTTCTGGGTGCAGGCCTGCTCGAGCACCCATTCGCCCAGGGGGACGATGAGGCCGTTCTCCTCCGCGAGCGGAATGAACTCGGAGGGCAGGAGCAGGCCCAGCTCCGGATGCCGCCAGCGCACCAGCGCCTCGGCACCCAGGGGTGCGCCGGTACGGGCGTGGACGATCGGCTGATAGTGAAGCTCGAACTCGCTCCGCTCGAGCGCCCGGCGGAGGGCGCTCTCCAGCGTGAGCCGCTGCAGTGCCGTGGCGTTCATCGCCCGCGAGTAGGCCTGGTAGCTGCTGCCGCCCTGCTCCTTGGCCTTGTACATGGCGGTATCGGCGTGCATCAGGAGCGTCTCGATGTCTTCCCCGTCGTCGGGGTAGATCGCGATGCCGATGCTCGCGGTGACGAAGATCTCCTGCCCGCCCACCGGTATCGGGTGGGCCAGGCTGCTCAGAATACGGCGCGCCAGCTTGCCGGCATCTTCCGCCCGGGCGAGCCCCGTCATGATGACGGTGAACTCGTCGCCGCCCAGGCGCGCCACGTCGGCGGCCAATGCTTCCTGGGCGGGCCCTACCTCGTCCTCGCGGTCGCGGCAGGACGCCCGGAGCCGGAGGGCCACCTGCTGGAGCAGCTGGTCGCCGGACTCGTGGCCCAGCGTGTCGTTGATGCGGCTGAAATGGTCCAGGTCGATGAAGAAGGCGGCCACCAGCTTGCCGTGGCGCCGGGCCTGGTCCAGCGCCTGGGCCAGCCTCTCCTTATAGGACAGCCGGTTGGGCAGTCCGGTCAGGCTGTCGAAGTACGCCAGGGACTTGACCTGCTCCAGCATGCGCGCATTGGCCAGCGCGACCGCCACCTGGTCGGCCAGGCGGCGGAGCTGGAGCTGCTGCTCGGCGCCGGCGGTGGCGCCACCGCGGTCGCCCAGGAGGAGGATCCCGACCAGCTGGCGCCGGAATCGCAGCGGCAGGACCACCAGGGAGCGCGGGCCCAGCCGGGCGACCGGATCGAGGTACGCGGGCAGCCCATCGTCGACCCCGACCAGGATGAGGTCGGGGCCATCGAGCAGCTCCTGGACATCCTCGGAGCGGAGCTCGACCCGGGACGCGTGCCGCTGCTCATCGCAGTAGTCGTACACCACGCCGGTCAGCCACTTGCCGGCGTCGGGCGCCACCAGGGTGACCCCGACGAGGTGACAGGGAAACACGTCGCGCGCCCGGGAGAGCACGATGCCCACGATGGACGCCACGTCGGTGGCCGACAGCACCGCACGGTCGATCTCCGCGGCCGTCGAGAGCGCCTGAAACTGTCGCCCCAGCTCCACCGCCATGGCGTTGAAGGACGCGCCCAGCTCCTCGAACTCATCGCGGCTGGACACCGACACCCGGCTGTTGAAGTCCCGATGCGCGATGCGGCGGGTCCCCTCGCGCAGCTCGACCAGGGGGACCAGGCTCCGCTGGATCTGGCTGCCGCTCAAGAGCAGGACCGTGAGCCCGGCGCAGAGGATGGCCCAGCCGAACAAGCGGGTGAACCGGGCAAGCGGCCCGAGCACCTCGTCCTCCGATTCGCTCAGCACCAGGGTCCAGGTGGGCGCCGCGAAGACCTCGTCGAGCAACACCGGCGATGAGGATGACACGAACGGGCGGGTCGCGGAATCGGCGGGGATCTTCACCGAGGGGGTCAGCTCGGGCGCGGCCTCCACGATGGGATCCGAGCGAGATACCAGGTCCTCGGGGGTCGACCGGAACAGAACCCGAGCCGAATCGTCCTGCACCCGGATCATCGTGTTGGGCGAAGGGAGATTGGAGGCGAGGGCTCCCCACAGGAACTCGGTGCTCACCTCGCCGATGAGGGTTCCCGGATCCTCGCCAAGGCGCTCGAGGCGGCGGAGCATGAACGTACGAGCAGAGACCGAGTCGGTTCGCACCGCCAGGATGAGTGGGAGACCGGCGCGCAGGTTGTCGCGGTCGACTGATGAGAGAGTCGGCCGCACATCCATCTGGCCGAAGACCGAGACCCGTTTCCCGTCATCGCCTTCGAACTCGAGCGCCTCGAAGCGGCGGCTGGCCAGCAGGTCCACCCCGGTGTTGAGCAGATGGTTGGGTTGTCCTCCGGCTCCGCGAAGCTGATGCACCACGCCCGGGGGAACGCTCCTGAGCGTTGCGTCCAGCAGGAGCAGTCGCTCGTAAAGCGCCAGGCCCATGGCCTTGTTCGCCTGCTCCAGCCGACGCTCGCTCTGGCTCCGCAGCTCGCGGGTGATGTGGCCGTAGGAAAACGCCGCGACGAAGGCAATCGGGAGTACCGCGCAGCCTACGAAGAGCAGGAGGAGCCGTCGCCCGAACCTGCTCTGCAGTGGTGCCGGAGCTAGCGTCACCTGATTGAGCTCGTCGAATTGGGGTCAGCCGGCGGTAAATCAGCGCGCCAGAATTTGCGCCTGACAATGGTCTGGCGTACGGGGCAAGGCCTGTGCCCCTAAGGGGGCTCGTTCAAAGGGGTTGTGGCAATGGGAGTTGGCTGGAAAGCCCGGGCCGGAGCGGGGAGCCGCTCCGGCAATTCGCATCACGCCGCGAGCGGTCGGCTCCGCAGCGCCGCGACCAGCTGCCGCAGCGCGGTGAGCACATGCTCATCCCCCTCGCGGAGCAAGGCGGCGAGGATGTGCTTGCAGACCCGCTCGCGCCAGAGATGGTCGGCGCAGTCGCAACGCGGGAGGTCGGTGGTATAGAGGTCGACCCAGTGGGTGTGGGCGCCTCCGTCGACGCGGAACCGGCCCGCACCGGTGCGCATGGCGTGCAGGCCAAGGCTCCGCTCCAGGCGGTCGAGATCGATCCCGACCTTGTTCAAGTCGATGGCGGGAACGGGCATCTCAGCTCCTTCCTGATTATGCCCAAAGATAACCCGAATCTGGACCGGTGTGAAGCGGCTCAACTGATTGCACGATAAGCAATTAAACGCGTGCTTCCAGCCCCGGCTCCGGCTGCGTCCTGACCGCCGCGAGCCGCCGAACGAGCGGCGCGCTGACCAAACCCGAACGCCCATTCCGGCAGGCGGCACCGCGCACGCCGAACACGTCCGGATCGAGCCGGCGGAGCAGGTCCAGATGGGCAAGGGATAGCGACCCGGCCAAGGCGGTGAGCAGGCCCCGGCTCCGTGCTCTCTCCAGCCAGTTCCGAAGGTCCGACTGGCCGGCCCAGGCGAACAACGGCCGTCCATCCTTACTCCACGTATCCAGCAGCACACCCCGAGCTCCGGCCATCGCGGCAGCATCGAGCACGATTCGGGGAGCAACGGTGCCGGCGAGCTCGTGATCGGCGTAGGCGACGGCCACCACGTCCGGCGCGAGCGGGGTGGCACGCGCGGCACTGACGGCCGCCGCGAGCACCGACCGGGCCTCCGCCGGCTGGGCGACACCGGCGAGGCCGACCTTCACGTACAGCTCCGCCGGGCGCCGCGCGACAGCCCGGATCAGATCCATCGCGCTCGCCACGGCGCCGGGCGCAGGCACATCGCCGAGCGCGATGCTGAGGGGCAAGCGGCCGGATACGGCGTCCGCGATGCCCGCGAGGGTGGCCGCGTCGACCGCGCCGAGCGAGCCGCGGAGCGGCTCCTTGGCATCGATGATATCGGCACCGCCTTCCATCGCGGCTTCGACCTCCGCCGCCGACCGCACGCTCACCAACAGCCGCATCCCTGCTCCCTTGTGAGTTGCTATGGCCCTGATATGTTGGGATTCTTGAAGTTAGCGCCGGTGTCCGAGCCAGGGGAGGCGGCGTGAGGTTGGATGGCAGGATCATGCTGGTCACGGGTGCTTCGAGCGGGATCGGGCGCGCGATCGCGCTGGGCTGCGCCCGCGAAGGAGCCGATCTCGCGATTACCTATCGCGCCAATGCCGATGGGGCCGAAGAGGCGGCGCGGGAGATCCGCGCGCTGGGTCGCCGCGCCGAGGTGATCCGCGCCGACATCAGCCGGCAGGACGACGTCGCGGCGCTGGCACGCACCGCCGTGGAGCGCTTCGATCGGATCGACGGCTGGATCAATAACGCCGGCGCCGACATCCTGACCGGCGCCGGCGCCAAGCTCTCCCGGCTCGAGAAGCTCGATCGCGTGCTCTCGGTAGACCTGCGCGGCACCATCCTGGCCTCGTGGGCCGCCGCCGAGGTCATGGGTGAGCGCGGCGGCGCGATCGTCAACATGTCGTGGGACCATGTCACCCTCGGCATGGCGGGGGAGAACCCTATCCTCTACAGCGCTGCCAAGGGCGGCATCGCGAGCTTCAGCAAATCGCTGGCGCGGCAGCTGGCGCCCGCCATCCGAGTGAACATCCTGGCGCCCGGCTTCATCGAGACGGCCTTCGGCGAGCAGGCGGACCAAGCCTGGTATCGGGAGGTGGCGGAGCAGACCCCGCTCAAGCGATGGGGCCGGGCTCAAGATCTGGTGGGTGCGGCGCTGTACCTGGTGTCGGACGAGTCCCGGTTCGTGACCGGGCAGATGATTATGGTCAATGGCGGCGTCGTGATGTAACGCAGCACCGAACAGAAGGAGAGCACACATGCCCGCGACGAAGGAACGGACCTACAACGAGACGGAAATTGCGGAGCGGCTCAAGGAGCTGCCGGGCTGGTATTTCGAGGATGGCTGGATCCGCCGGGTGTTCAAGACCGACGGGTGGCCCACCACGTTGATGCTGGTGAACGCGGTCGGCTATCTGGCGGAGGCGGCCTACCACCATCCCGATCTGACGGTGACCTGGGGACGTCTGACGGTGAAGCTCCAGAACCACGCCGCCGGCGGGATTACCGACAAGGACTTCGAGCTGGCGCGCAAGATCGAGGAAGTGGCGCTCTGGCGGCCGAGCGGCGGCGCCCTCGAGGGCACGCCCAACAAGTGGGTGCGGCCGGGGGACCCAAGATAAGACGGTCGGACGGTCCGAAGCGCGTCCTGTTCGTCACCGGACGGCTCGCCGAGCCGGCGCTTCGGCGCGTGCTCGACGAGATGGCCCCGCCGTTCGAGGCGGCCATCGCGGTCATGAAGATCACGGTGGCCGCCCTGATGACCACGCCGTGGATCGCCCGGTTCCTGGAGGTGCCGCCCGACACCGACCTGGTGCTCCTGCCCGGTCTGGTCGAGGGCGACACCGAGATCCTGCGGGAGCGCTACGGCGTAGCCGTCGAGAAGGGCCCCAAGGACCTGCGCGAGATTCCCGGCTATTTCGGCCGGGCGCAGGCCGCCGCGGACTACGGCGCCTACGACATCGAGATCCTCGCCGAGATCAACAACGCCCCCAAGCTCTCCCGTGAGGCGATTCGCGCGGCGGCCGACTACTTCCGCGCGAGCGGGGCTGATCTCATCGACATTGGTTGCACCCCGGGGCTGCCCTTTCCCGCTCTGGGGGAGGTGGTCCGGGAGCTTCGCGACGCCGGCATGCGGGTGAGCGTCGACAGCTTCGATCCGGGCGAGATCCGGACGGCCGTCGAGGCCGGGGCGGAGCTGGTGCTCAGCGTGAACGGCACCAACCTGGACGTGGCCAGGGAGCTCCGCGGCACCGGAGCTCGGGTCGTGGCCATCCCCGACTTCGGGCAGAGCATCGACACGCTCCCGCCCACGCTGGAAGCGCTGGAGCGGTGGGGCGTGGGCTACCTGATCGACCCGGTCATCGAGCCGATCGGCTTCGGGTTCACCGCCTCGCTCGAGCGCTACGCCGAGGTCCACCGGCGCTACCCCGACGCGCCGCAGCTGATGGGCGTGGGCAACCTCACGGAGCTCACCAGCGCCGACACCACCGGCGTGCATGCCCTGCTCCTGGCTGTATGCCAGGAAACGGGTGTTCGCGCGGTCCTCACCACCGAGGTCATTCCCTGGGCCCGGGGTGCGGTGCGCGAGATCGACGTCGCGCGCCGGCTCATGTACCACGCGGTGCGCCACCACACGCTCCCCAAGAACGTGGACGATCGCCTGGTGACGGTGAAGGATCCGGAGATCCTGGAGTACGACGAAGCCGAGCTCCGGCGCCTGCACGCGGCGGTCAAGGACTCCAACTTCCGCATCTTCACCGACCGCACCACGATCACCGTGTTCAACGACGCGATCTTCGTCCGCGGCACCGACATCCAGGAGATCTTCGCGCAGCTCGGCGTGGACGAGGCCACCCACGCGTTCTATCTCGGGCGGGAGCTTGCCAGAGCCAAGCTCGCCATCACGCTGGGAAAGACGTACCGCCAGGAGGGAGCGCTTCGCTGGGGCTACCTGACGCCGCCCGACGACGTCAAATCGGAGCACGTGAAGCTCACCCAGCGCCGCCGCCGGCCGGGTGGCTCGACCCCGCCGGGGAAGGCCAGATGACGGGCGGCGTCACCCCGCTGGTCGACAACCTGGGCGAGACCGGCGACCCGATCGAGGTCGTCACGCGGTTCCTCGACCTCCCCGGGCTGGTGTTCCTCGACAGCGCCACCGGCCCCCAGCATGCGGCGGACGCCCACCAGTTGGGGCGCTATTCCTTTCTCACCGCCGATCCGGCCCGCACCATTCGAAGCAGGGCGCGCCGCACCGAGATGGGGGGCCGTGGTCTCGAGTGGACGCCGGTCGATACCGATCCGCTGTTCGCGATTCGCGACCTGCTGGCGCCGCACGCGGCGGCGCCGATCGCGGGGCTGCCCCCGTTCCAGGGGGGCGCGGCCGGCTACATCGGCTACGACTACGGCGCCGTGCTCGAGCGGCTGCCTGCTCCGCGCTACGACGATCTCGCCATCCCCGACGTGGTCCTGGGCCTCTACGACTGGGTGATCGCGTGGGACCATCGGGTGGGCACCGCCTGGATCATCTCCACCGGCCTGCCCGAGCTGGGAGCGGCGCGCGAGGTCCGGGCCCGCGAGCGCCTGGCGATGGTGCGGGAGCGGCTCCTCGGGCCCGCGCGCCGCGCTTCCACTCAGTCGAGCACGCCCGGGCCGGAGGACGCGCCGTCGTATCCGGTGCTCGGCGTGGAGGGGGCCGAGCCCATCGGGCTCCGCTCCACGTTCACCCACCGAGGCTACCTCGACGCGGTGACCCGGGTGCGGGACTACATCGTGGCCGGCGACATCTTCCAGGCCAACCTCTCGCAGCGGTTTCAGGCCCCGCTCATCGAGCCGGAGTTCGACCTGTACACCCGGCTCCGGCGATCCAACCCCGCCGCGTTCGCCGCCTACCTCGACTATGGCGATCTCCGGGTCATGAGCGCGTCTCCCGAGCGGTTCCTCCGGCTGGACGAGAACGGCCGCCACGTGGAGACCCGGCCCATCAAGGGCACGCGCCCCCGGGGTCTCGGGCCCATGCACGATGCCGCGCTGGGTCGCGCGCTCGCGGAGAGCGACAAGGACCGCGCCGAGAACGTGATGATCGTGGATCTCCTGCGGAACGATCTCTCGCGGGTGTGCCGCCCAGGCACGGTGCGGGTACCCGAGCTGTTCGCGCTGGAGCAGCACCCGACGGTGCACCATCTGGTCTCGACCGTGGTGGGGGAGCTCGATCCGGCGGCGGGCGCGATCGACCTGCTCCGGGCCGCGTTTCCGGGCGGCTCCATCACCGGCGCGCCCAAGGTGCGCGCCATGGAGATCATCGCCGAGCTCGAGCCCACCCGTCGCGGGGTGTACTGCGGGTCGATCGGCTATCTGTCGACCACCGGCGCGATGGATACGAGCATCGTGATCCGTACCTATCTGGCGCTCAGGGGTCGGGTATACTTCCAGGCGGGAGGCGGCATCGTGGCCGACTCCGACCCCGAGCTCGAATACCGGGAAACTCTGGACAAGGCGCGGGCGCTCATCGCCGCGCTGGCCGGACCATGATCCTCCTGCTCGACAACTACGACTCCTTCGTCTACAACCTGGCCCGCTACGTCCGCGAGCTCGGCGAAACGCCGGTGGTGCACCGCCACGACGCGCTGAGCGTGGAGGACGTGGCGGCGATGGCGCCGTCGCACATCATCATCTCCCCCGGGCCCTGCTCACCCACGGAGGCGGGCATCTCGACCGACGTGGTCCGCCGACTGGGCGCGACCATCCCGATCCTGGGCGTGTGCCTGGGGCACCAGTGCATCGGCGCGGCGTACGGGGGCGAGATCGTCCGCGCAGGCCGGCCGATGCACGGGAAGACCTCACTGATCCACCACCATGGCGCCGGCCTGTTCCATGGCCTGCCCACGCCGTTCCGGGCCACCCGGTATCACTCCCTGGTGATCGCGCCGGCGTCAGTCCCGGCGGGCCTCGAGGTCACCGCGACCTCGGAGGACGGCGAGATCATGGCCGTCCAGCATACCCGCCACCCGGTGTACGGCGTTCAGTTCCATCCCGAGTCGGTGCTGACCGAGCACGGCTATCGGTTGGTCGATCACTTCCTCCATGGCGTGTCCGAGGCACCCCGGCCGGTGCCGGTGGCCGCCGACTGCGTGCTGGTGCCCGCGGGGCCCGAGGCCAGCACCATGGCCTCCGCGCCGCCGCCGGTGGATCTCGTGCGGTGATCATCGAATCCATCCTCACCACGATGGCGTCGGATGGGAGCATCAACTTCGCGCCAATGGGCGTGGAGTGGGGGGACTCATCGATCGTCATCAAGCCCTTTCTCGAGACCACGACCTTCCGCAACGTCCGCGACACGCGGGTGGCCGTGGTCAACCTGACCGACGATGTCATGCTGTTCGCCCAGGGCGCCATCTCGAGTCCGCAGTTTCCCTGGTTTCCCGCCTCCGCCGTGCGCGGAGCGGTACTCGAGGCGGCCTGCTCCTGGCGCGAGCTGGAGGTGGTGGCGATCGACGACACCCCGCCCCGATCCCGGATTGAGACCCGGGTGGTGCACCACGGTCAGCGGCGCGAGTTCCTCGGGTTCAACCGGGCCCGCCATGCGGTGCTCGAGGCGGCCATCCTCGCGACCCGCACCCATCTGATTGCCGCCGAGGAGATCCGCGCCGAGTTCGCCCGGCTCCAGGTGATCGTGGACAAGACCGCGGGACCGCGCGAGCAGGAGGCGATGGCGATGCTCACCGAGTATGTCCGATCGCGCTAGCGTCTTCGTGGAGGCGCCGGCGCGCCTCCACTTCGGGGTGCTGGACCTGCGCGGCGCGCTGGGCCGGCGGTTCGGTGGCCTGGGTGCGGCGGTGCCGGCGCCCTCCCTGCTGCTCGAGGCCTGCCGCGACGAGCGTCTGACGGCGGATGGCCCCGACGCCGAGCGCGCGGCGGGTTTCGCCCGGCGCTTCCTGGCTCATCACGGACGGACCGGCGGCGCGCGTCTCATCGTGCATCGCGCCATCCCGCCCCACAGCGGGCTTGGCTCGGGTACGCAGCTCGCGCTGGCGGTGGCCCGCGCATTGGCCGAGCTGCACGGGCTCTCGACCGACCCCGCCGGATTGGCTCGGGCGGTGGGGCGAGGGCGCCGGTCGGCCATCGGTACCTGGACATTCGCTCTGGGCGGCTTCATCGTGGAGGGTGGTCGGCGGGCGGGAGCGGACGCGATCGCGCCGCTTCTGGCCCGTTTTCGCGTTCCATCCGAGTGGCGCTGCGTCGTCGCGGTGCCGGCGGGTGCCCCCGGCTTGAGCGGCGAGGCGGAGGCCGCCGCCTTCGACCAGCTGCCGCCGCCGCCCGAGCGCGAGGTCGAGCGGGTGGCTCATCTGGTGCTGATGCAGCTGCTTCCGGGCCTGGTAGAGGCCGATCTCGCCGGGTTCGGTGCTGCGCTCACCGAGGTCCAGCGCATCACGGGAGCGTGGTTCGCGCCGGCCCAGGGGGGTGTGTTCGCACCTGGACCGTCCGAGGCGCTGGTGCGCCGGATGGACCAGTGGGGTGCCGCCGGCGTGGGACAGAGCTCGTGGGGACCGGCCGTGTACGGTCTCGCCGGAAGCGAGTCGGAGGCCCGGGACATCGCCGCGCGGGCCGAAGCGCTGGTGGGGCCGGACGGGCAGGTTTTTGAGGGCGGATTCGCCCCTGCCGGGGCCCGGGTCTGGCGGTCCGAAAGCGGCCCGAATCCGTGATTGACAGTTCATTTTGCACGATGTATACTGGCCCCTCTAAGCCTTCCGCAGTCGGCGACTTGAGTGATGTTGACGCAGCCTGGATCGCGCCCGACTGTTGCGGGGAATGCCCCGAGCATCCTCGAACAGAGCATCAGTAGAATCTTCTGGCGGTAGGAGTGTAAGCCGCCTCCCCAACTGAAGTTTTTTAGCGAGCACAACGTGGGTCAGCGGAAACGCTGAGGGGTGAGATGGGCTTGTTCCCGTTCGCTTCCACCGTTGGCACGATGTGGTATTCCTCCCCGGTCACGGCGTGGCCTTGCGATACGCACGCCACGCGCCGCTCGGGCTCGGTACGGTGGCAGTGTTCGGCTACCCCTCGTCGGTTCCCGTCGCAGTATCCTCTCGGTCGCTCCCAGCCTTCTTCCAGTGTTGCCTCGTGCTTGAGTTCAGCCCGGTGCCCTGACACCGCGGCGCGCTCCGCGGTCATCCGCGGCGGTGTTTCGAGGCGTATCTCAGGGCGAACCCTTTCCCGCAGCGAGCGCGGGGACTACGCGATGGTCGAACGAGGTCCGCCGTCGCCGCCCCGGCCGTCCTGCACAGTGTAGGTCGCGCCGGCCGGCAGTCACGAGCGGGACTCGAGCCCAGTCGCCGCCTCGGCCGCCCCCGGCACTCGCAGATGCGCTCGGCAACATGTGTTCAGCAGCACGCGTGACGCAGGAGTCTAAGACAGCCAGCACGCGGCAACGAAATGCAGTAGAGCAGTAGAACCACCCTTCATCCTGAGGTCAGTTATGAACCGCTTTACGCAGAAGGTGCTGTCCGGCGGCATCGCAGCGGGGCTCAGTTTGGCCGTCGCGGCGTCCGCCAGCGCCCAGGCCGCGCGTTCAGGGGCATGGACCCTGAACGGCAAGGAGGGCGAATGGACGATGACCGGCCGTGATTACAGCTTGCAGCGCTTCAGCCCGCTCAAGCAGATCACGACGGCCAACGTCGGCGAGCTGCGGCCGGTTTGGTCGTTCTCGACCGGCACGCTGCGCGGCCACGAGGGCAACCCCCTCGTCGTCGGAAACGTGATGTACGTCAACACGTCCTTCCCGAACATCGTGTACGCGCTCGATCTCTCGAAGCCCGGCGCGCCGCAGATCTGGAAGTACGTGCCCAACCAGTCGCCCGACGCGATTCCGATCGCCTGTTGCGACCTGGTCAATCGCGGCACCGCGTACAGCCCGAGCGGGAAGGTCTACATCCAGGCGCTGCAGGGTGAGCTCATCGCCCTCGACGCCAAGACCGGCAAGGAGCTGTGGAAGGCCAAGCACCCGGATAAGTCGAACGCCGGCGTCGAGGCCAACGGCTACAAGCAGGGCGCCACGATGACCAACGCCCCCATCTACATCAAGACCAAGTCGGGCAAGGAAATCGTGATCGCGGGCATCTCCGGTGGTGAGTTCGGCGTGCGCGGCCGGGTCTCGGCGTTCGACGCGAACAGCGGCGAGCACCTCTGGACCGGCTACAGCACGGGCCCGGACGACGAAGTCCTCATCAAGGGCGACGCGAACGCGAACTATCCGTCGCACAAGGGCAAGGACCTCGGCGTCTCGACCTGGCAGGGCGATGAGTGGAAGCGCGGCGGCGGGACCACGTGGGGCTGGTACAGCTACGATCCCGAGCTCGACAACTTCTACTACAGCGTCGGTAACCCGGGCACCTGGAATCCCGACCAGCGGCCGGGCGACAACAAGTGGTCGATGACCATCTTCGCGCGGAAGCCGGATGACGGCACGGTGGTCTGGGCCTACCAGATGACCCCGCACGATGAGTGGGACTACGACGGCGTGAACGAGAACGTCCTGTTCGAGAACGGCGGCAAGAAGCTGCTGGCCCACTTCGACCGGAACGGCATCGCCTACACCGTCGACCGCACCAACGGTAAGGTCCTGGTCGGCAACGCCTACGGCCCGATCAACTGGGCCAAGAGTGGCGGCACCGGCACCCCGGTCGAAGGCATCGTGTCGACCGGCGTCCCAGTCAAGGATCCGAAGTACGGCACCTCCTCGAAGAAGAACGGCGAGGGCATCTGCCCGGCCGCCATCGGCTTCAAGGATCAGCAGCCCTCGGCGTACTCGCCGATGACCGGCCTCTTCTACGTCCCGGCGAATCACATCTGCATGGACTATGAGGGCGTCGAGGTGAAGTACACCGCCGGTCAGCCGTACGTCGGCGCGATCGTGCGGATGTTCCCGGGCCCCGGCGGGCATCGCGGCCGGTTCATCGCCTGGGATCCGATGGCGGGCAACGTGAAGTGGGAGATCAAGGAGAACCTGGCGGCCTACGGTGGCGCGCTCACCACGGCCGGCGGCCTGGTCTTCTACGGCACGATGGAGGGCTGGCTCAAGGGCGTCGATCAGAAGACCGGTAAGGTCCTCTGGCAGTTCAAGACCCCCTCGGGCATCATCGGCAACCCGATGAGCTACCTCGGGCCGGACGGCCAGCAGTACATCGCCGTCTACTCGGGCATCGGCGGCTGGGCCGGCATCGGCGTGGCCGCGGGCATCGGGGCGGAGGATCCGACCGCCGGTCTCGGCGCGCTCGGCGCCTTCGGCGACGCGGGCCAGTTCTCGACCCAGGGCGGTGTCATGACCGTCTTCGGGCTCAAGAACATGCCGATGGCCAAGTAACACCGACGGGCCTCTGGTGGGCCGGAGGGTATAGCCTCCGGCCTCCAGGGGGATAGATTACGAAATGAGCACGGCGCCGGGGCGCGGTCAGCTCCGGCGCCGTGGTCTTTCGGTGGAACCTGGAAAGGACGATGCGATGTCGCCACCTACTCGCAGCGTGTTGTGCCTCCTGCTTCTGACGGCCGCCGGCCTCATGGTCGCCACGCCGGCCCGGGCTCAACGTCCTGCGCCCCGCGAGCCCGGACTCATCCGGGTCTGCGCCGATCCGGACAACATGCCCTCCTCCAACGACAAGGGTGAGGGCTTCGAGAACAAGATCGCCGAGCTCATCGGCTCCGAGCTCAAGTCCAAGGTGACCTACGTGTGGTATCCCACCCGCCGGGGCTACTTCCGGATCCTGAACGGGATGTACTGCGACATGGCGCTGGAGGCGCCGGCCGGGCTCGACATGGCCGGGGTGACCAAGCCGTACTTCCGGTCGGGCTACTACTTCGTGGCCCGCCAGGGCAGCGGGTTCGAGGACGTCAAGTCGCTGGCCGACCCCCGGCTCAAGAAGGCCAGGATCGGCGTCAACATGTATAGCTCCGACGGCGAGAACTCCCCGCCGGCCATGGCGCTGAGCCGCTACGGCGTGGTGGGCAATCTCAAGGGGTACTTCACCTTCTTCAGCGACAAGGAGCGGCCCGAGGACATCATCAAGGGGGTGGCGAACAAGGACGTGGACATCGCCATCGCCTGGGGTCCGCTGGCCGGATACTTCGCGAAGCAGCTGAACGCGCCGCTCACGCTGACGCCGCTGCCCGCGCGCGACTCGCTGAGCGAGATCCCGTTCCAGTACAACATGGGCATCGCCGTCCGCCGCCGGGACAAGGAATTCCGGGACAGCCTCCAGGCCGTGCTCGACCGGCGCAAGGGGGATATCGACGCGATTCTCAAGCAGTACAACGTGCCGACGCTGCCCATCGTCACCGAGGCAGAGAAGTCGGCCGCCGATACGGCCAAAAAGCCGGGTCCGGGCTGAGCTGCGCCTCGGCATGACGGCTGCGTAGCGACAGTGCACTAATTTTCTCGTTCGACATAACTCAGAATCTCGATCACCGGTCGCGCTCTCAAGGCGCGACCGGCTGCGGTTAGTGGTCTTCCCTGCACACGAAAGGAACATCTGCAAGCATGCGCACGCCCCTCACCGCCGTCCTCCACCGAATCGTGCCAGGTGTGCTCGTGCTCCTGGCCGCGTCGGTCGTGACGACGCGCGCCGCTGCCCAGGAGCTTCGCGACGCGTACCACCAGGCGCCGCGGGACACCGTGACCCAGGACGTGTACGACGGCTGGAAGCAGTTCAATCTGAATTGCGCCCGCTGTCATGGTGAGGACGCGCTGGGGACGTCGTTCGCCCCGCACCTCATTCTCTCGCTCAAGCCGGACGGCCCCATCAATACCAAGGAGCTGTTCATGCAGACGGTGTGCGCCGGCCGCCCCACCAAGGGTATGCCGTCCTGGTGCGCGCTCGGCATGGAGCTCCCGACCATCGAGAAGATCTACAGCTACGTGAAGGCCCGAAGCGACGCCAAGCTCGCGCCCGGCCGACCGGCGGTGAAGAAGGAAGGCTGAGCCGGCAGCACCGCCGTCGAACGGGACCGCGGCCTCCGCGGTCCCGTCGTCGTTTCCCAACGTTGGCCAACCGGGCGCGGTACGTCTAAAGTTCATCCAGGACCGTCCACGGCCACCTCAATCGCCGGGCGAGCTATGCCGACCTTCCATTCGATGCGCTTGCGGCTCAGTGCCGGCCTCGCGGCCGCGCTCGTGGTCCTGGTGCTCGGCCCGGCCTCGCCTGCCACCGCCGCACCGGCGGCCGGCATTCGCATCCAGCCGGCCGATTCGCCGACCACGCGGCTCACCGTTGCCCAGGTACAGGCCCGGCTCGCCACCGCCACCCAGAGCTCGCCGGCCGATCTCTCGAAGGCCGATCTCAGCGGCCTCGACCTCACGGGCGTGGATTTCAAGGGGGCCAATCTGACCGGCGCCTCGCTGGCCAACAGCAAGCTCGCGGGCGCCAAGCTGTTCTCGTGCGATCTCACCGACGCCAGCCTCGCCGGCGCGGACGCCACCAAGGCCAACCTCGACGGCACGGTGCTCCGCCGGGCCAACCTGGAGAAGGCCAACCTCCAGGGCGCGAGCTTGTTCGCGACCATCATCGAGGCCGCCAATCTCGATGGGGCCAACCTGTCGGGAACCCGGGTAATCGGTTATCTGCGGAGCGCCAAGCTGGTTGGCGCGATCATGCGCGACGCCAACATGGGCGCCGATCCCGGCAACCAGTCGATGGGCGTGATGCGTGCGACCTTCGTGGGCGCCGATCTCACCGGTGCCGACCTGTCGAACACCAACCTGTACAAGGCCGACCTGTCGCACGCGACTCTGGCCAAGGCAAAGCTCAATGGTGCCACCTTGAGCAACGCCGACCTGGTCCAGACCGACTTTACCCACGCGGACCTCACCGGCGCCAAGCTGGACAAGGCCGACCTCGATGGCGCCGACTTCAGGGGCGCCGTAGGGCTGGACCGTGCCCAGGGCTTGAGCCAGGCCCGCAACCGAGACAAGGCCATTTTCGATGCCAAATAATCTTCGGCTTCGCCGGGCCGAGCGGCTGCTCCCGGCGGTCGTGCTGGTGGCGGGGCTCGCCGGCTGTGGCCGGGGCAAGACCCCTCCCCCGACCACCGACTCAACCACCACGGCCGCGTCCACCGAGCCGGCCGGCAAGGCGCTGCTGGCCTACGTGACCAACGAGGGCTCCGAAGAACTCACCATCATCGACACGCGCACCGACAGCGCCGTGGCGACCATTCCGGTGGGCACTCGACCCCGAGGGGTCAAGGTGACCCCCGACGGCAAGACCGTCTTCGTGGCCCTCAGCGGAAGCCCGAGATGTCCGCCCACCATGCCCGACGCGGAGTGCGAGAAGCTCAAGGCGGACAAGAGCAAGGACGGCATCGCCGTGGTCGATGCCGCCTCGCGGAAGGTGACCCGGGTGCTGCCCGGGGGCTCCGACCCGGAGGCATTCGACATCAGCAAGGATGGCCGCACGCTGTTCGTGTCCAACGAGGATGCCGGCACGGCGTCGATCGTGGACGTGGCAAGCGGCAAGGTCCGGGCGACCGTGCCCGTGGGGAAGGAGCCCGAAGGCGTTCGCGTGTCGCCGGACGGCAAGGAAGTTTGGGTCACCGGCGAAACCGACCATAACGTGACCATTCTCGATACCGAGAGCGGCAAGAAGCTGGGGGAGATCGAAGTGGGACGGCGGCCGCGCTCGATCACGTTCACCCCGGACGGCAAGCGCGCGTACGTCACCTCGGAGATCGACGGCACCGTGTGGGTGATCGACGCGCCGGCCCGGAAGAAGATCGCCGTGCTGCCGCTGCCCAAGGGCTCGAAGACGATGGGATCGGTGACGTCGCCGGACGGCAAGCGTATCTACGTGTCGAACGGGCGCGGCGGCACCGCCTCGGTGATCGATGTGGCCACCGACTCGGTGATGGCATCGGTCCCGGTGGGGACGCGTCCCTGGGGTGTCGCGGTCACTCCCGACGGCAAGAAGCTCTACACCGCGAACGGTCCGTCCAACGACGTGAGCGTGGTGAACACGGACTCCCTCACCGTGACGAAGAAGATCCCCGTAGGAAAGCTCCCCTGGGGCGTTGCCCTCGGCGAGGCGCCGTGACGGCTCGCCTGGCACTGGCGCTGCTGACGCTGCCGCTTGCAGCCGCCCAGCCTGGCGGGCCAGATGGGGTGGCGCTGGGCGCGGAGGCGGCCACGGCGATGCGCTCCCTCTGGAATGCGAGCGTCGCCGCGCACACCGAGCTGGTGGCGTGCCTGGCGAGCACTGTCGACGGCGACACCCTGCGCATCACCCGGGTCCAGCCGCTGACCACGGGCGCCGATTCCATGGCGGTCTCGGCCCAGTCATCGCTCGAGACCTGCGGGCCGCCGGCGTGGCAGGGGACGGTGCACACCCATATCGCCCTCACCGCCGACCAGCGCCCCTATGCGCTCTTTTCCGGCGCCGATCGGGGGATCATGCTCATGTGGTGGCAGCGCTGGAAGAGCGACGGCACCTTCTGCCTGCTTTACGCTCAGGACCAGGCTCATTGCGAGATCGACGGCTCGCGCGTGCTCATCCTTCCGACCATCAAGTACTGACGGTCGGTCGCCGGTCGACAACCGCGGTGCTGCTCCTGCTGGTCGCGCTGGCGGGGCGAGCGGCGGCGCAGGCCGGGACCATGCCCCGCGATTCCCTCTCTCGGCCCGATTCCACCCGTCCTCAGCCGGCCTTCCACTTCAGCCCCGAGGCCGGCCTCGGTCTCCGCGCCATGTGGGAGGAGAGCGTGGCGGCCAAGCAGGAGCGGGTGGCGTGCCTCGGCGCGACCGTCCGCAACGACACCGTATTCGTCGCCCGGATCCTTGCCCTGGTGCCGGACGGGGCCGACTCGATGAGCATCGGCTCCGATGCCTCGGTCGAGCGGTGCGGTCCCCCCGACTGGTCGGGCACCGTCCACACCCACGTCGCAGCGTACGACAACGACCTGCCGTCCACCACCTTCTCGGCGCAGGACCGGGGAGTGATGCGGCGGTGGTACCAGCGCTGGCAGGCCGACGGTGTGTTCTGCGTGGTCTACAGCGCGCGCGACGCGCACTGCGAGGCGGACGGGGTGGTGGGAGGGATGCGGTCGAGGCCGATCTTGAAATAAACGGTCGGACGGTCGGACGGTCGGTGGAGTCACCCTGAACGCAGTGAAGGGGGCATGCGTTGGGGC